>CAYYRG010000001.1:0-48586 GCA_964474015.1 uncultured Anaerolineaceae bacterium
GGCAGAGCCTGCCGGCATCAGCCGGGGCGTGCGTCATCTTTCCGCCGGTTCAATAAAAACCAAAAGGCCCCACGCGGGGGCCTTTTGGCGCGGCGGTTTTGTGGCAACGATTACTTCTTCGCTACGACTTTGATTTCTTTCGGACGCACAGCCTCGGCCTTCGGCAGGTGCAGGGTGAGCACGCCGTCGGCGATTTCGGCTTTGGCTTTCCCCGGTTCCAGCGGCGTGGGCAGGGTGATGACACGCTTGAAGGGCCCCGCGGGGATTTCCTGCAACAGCAACCCCTCGCCTTCCGGCGCCTGGAATTCACCCGAAAGCACCACTGTATCTTCCAGCACCTCAATGTGCAGGTCGTCGCTGCTCAAGCCGGGCACCCATGCCACAATGGTGAAGGCGTCATCGTCGGCTTTGACGTTCAGCGGAATGCGCACGCCCCGCTGGCGGGTGTCGCTCACCGGCACCACGCTGCTTTCCATCAGGCGGTCCATCGCGTCCATCAACCGCTCCATCCGGCGGAAGGGATCCATGCGATACAGCGTCATAACACACCTCCTTTGCTGGTTTCTCATCCAACCACCCATAGCATAGCAAAGGCGTGTTAGAAAAATGCAAGTGCGAGATAGGAATTTTGTTAGAGACGCCGTGCCACCACAATCCAATAAGGGGCCTCGGTGGCAGGAGGTGTGCCGTCGAAATCTCCATATTGGGCCAGGGGGCGCAAGCCGGCGGCTTTCAAGCGGGCGAGTTCGGCTTCCGCCGGGGGCAACCAGTGGGTTTGAGAAACCGATTGCCGGGCAACGGTGCCGTCAGGGTAGAGCATATCGTAATGCCAGAACACCGTCCAGCGTTCCCCCATCCGACGCCAGCCACTGCTCACCTGCACCGGCAAGCCGATTTCCGGGTGGCGGAAAACGGCTTCGGGCTCGGCTTCGCCCACGACGGGCAGGGAAGCCACCAAGCCTGGGTTCGGTGCGCTGAAGGCAAACCGTCCTCCCGGCCGCAGCACTCGCACCACCCCTTGCAGGAAAGCGCGCCGCTCGCCCGGCGGCACGGTGGTATAGGTGTTGCAAGGCAGCACGACAAGGTCAAAGGCCGCGGCTGCCAGCGGCAGGGTGCGGAAATCGGCCTGCACCAGCCGCAGCGGCACCCCGCCGTGGGAAGCCGCCAGCCGACGCCGCAAAAAGTCCAACATGCCTGCATCCCAATCAAGCCCTACGGTGGGAACACCCGCGGCCGCGAGGGGCAACGCCACCCGCCCCGTCCCGCAGCCCAACATCAGCACCACGCCGTCGCTCTCAACAGCCAGGGACTGCCAGAAAGGCAGGTCGTCGGCAAAAGCGCCGTGGTGGGCATGGTAAAGCACCGGGGGCAGGGTGGAGGTTGTCGGCATGGGGCTTCCTCGCTCAACCGCTGCGTTTGCGCTCGGCAAAGCGCCGCACGGCTTCCACGTGCTCGGGCGCGGCCCACAACGGCGGGAAGAGTTCGTGCTCTAATCTGGCAGCGGTGGCCGGGGGCAACGTCAGGCCGGCGCGCAGCACTTCTTTGACCGCGCGGCTGACTGCCGGGGGCAACGCGACAATGTCACGCGCCAGGTCGAGGGCAGCCGAGAGGGCTTCCCCGGCGGGCACAACCCGGTTGGCAAGGCCGTGTTCCAGCGCCTCTTGCGGCGAGAGCACTTTGCCCGTCAGCAACCATTCCAGCGCACGCGCATAGCCCACCAATCGCAGCAGGCGCTGGCCTGCGCCCCAGCCAGGGGTGACATACCAGGCCACCTGCACAAAGCCCAAATCGGCATCTTCGGCCAGCACGCGCAGGTCACAGGCCAGCGCCACTTCGGAACCGCCCCCACGCGCCGGGCCGTTGACCGCGGCAATCGTAGGGAAGGGCAGGCTCTCCAGGGCTTGCAACGCCCGCGTCATCATCCGGCTCATCCGGCGCCCATCGGCCTCGGTGGGGTAAGCGGCCAATTCTTTCAAGTCGCCGCCGGCAATGAAAGCCCGCCCGCCGCCGGTGACCACAAGGGCGCGCAGGTCGGCGTTGCGGGCGGCTTCCACGGCGTCGCCAAAAGCCTGCATAGCCTCCCACGAAAGGGCGTTCAGCACCTGCGGACGGGAAACCCTGAGCAGGCCGACGTGCGGTTCAGGGATGGTGAAAGTGACTGGCATAAGCACATCCGAAAGAAGGAAATAAGCAAGGCACAGCGCCGCAGGGTGCTTGACGCTGCCGCGTGAGGGCATTATACTTGCACTCGCAAACCACGGCAACGGGGCGTAGCGCAGTTGGAAGCGCACCGCGTTTGGGACGCGGGGGTCGGCGGTTCGAGTCCGCCCGCCCCGACTTGATTTTGGCAGCCTCGCGGCTTTGGTTGACCCGCCGCGAGACGCCCGGCACGGGGGAAACTTCCGGGTGCGGTGTAGCCGTAACTACACCCACGCGTTCCCCCTTCTCTTTGAAGGTTTGCCTATGCAGGCCCAAATTTTAGTGGTGGAAGACGACCCCACCTTGCTCGATACCCTCACCTACAACCTCGAAAAGCAACATTATGCCGTGGTCGCGGCAACCGACGGGTGGCAGGCCGTCGCGTTAGCCCAGAAACATCGGCCTGACCTCATCATCCTTGACTGGATGCTGCCCGGTCTGGACGGGCTGGAGGTATGTCGCTTCATTCGGCAGAAGAGCAGCGTGCCGATCTTGATGCTCACCGCCCGCACGGCTGAACTCGACAAGGTGCTGGGTTTGGAAATTGGGGCTGACGATTACATCACCAAGCCTTTCAGCATGCGCGAATTACTGGCGCGGGTCAAGGCGCACCTGCGTCGGAGTCGCCTGGCAGGGGGGCAGCCAGCCGCCTCCCCGTCTCCAGAGGCAGGCGATTTGCCAGAAGCCCCCCCACCTCTGGCGTTCGATGGGCTGGTCATCGACCCTGCCCGTCGCGAAGTCAGGCGAGGGGGGCAGGTGGTGCGCCTCAAGCCCAAAGAATTTGAGTTGCTGCTCTTTTTGGCGCGCCACCGGGGCATGGTGCTTTCCCGCGAGATCATTCTGAAGCGTGTTTGGGGGTGGGAATTCAGCGGCGGTAGCCGCACGGTTGATGTGCATATCCGTTGGCTGCGTGAGAAAATCGAAGATGACCCCGCACACCCCCAACGCATCGTCACCGTGCGGGGGGCGGGCTACCGTTTCGAGGGCTGAGGCGATGCGGGGCTTATCGCTACGGGCGGCAGCCCTGACCACGGCGCTGACAGGGGCGGCGAATGCCGGCATGGTCTTCTGGCTGGCTTCGCCCGCAAACCGAGGGCGCGCCCTCGCGCTGGCTGCGCTCGCCGCCCTGCTGAGCGGGCTGGTTGTGGGCGTACTCACCCACCGCCACACCGCCCTGCTGGCGCGGCTGGAGCAAGCCTTGCAACGACTGGCAGCGGGCGACTTCCAGGCCCGGATTTTAACCTCCCACCCGGGGCGCGAACTGACCCTGCTTGCCGCCTTCAACCAGACCGCCGAGCGTTTGCAGGGCCAGGCTGCCGCATTGGCCGAAGCACAAAGCCGCTTTGCCGCCACCGCCACCCACATGGCCGAAGGCGTGCTGATTACCGATGCAGCGGGGCGCGTGCTGCTCCTCAACCCGGCTGCAGCGCGCCTTCTCAACGTGGGCACAACAACCCTGCCCGGGCGCGTGCTGGCCGAAGTCGCGCCCTTCCCCACTCTGCTTTCGCTGTGGGAAAACTGCCTGCCTTCAACCGAAAAACAAACCGATATGGTCGAAGTGCCCGCGCGCGGGCTGGTGTTGCAAGTCACCGCGGTCGCCTTCGGGGAAGGCCGCTACTGTCTGTTGCTTTTACATGATCTGAGCCGCTTCCGCCAGATGGAAACCATGCGGAGCGATTTCGTCAGCAACCTTTCTCACGAATTGCGCACACCTTTGGCTGGCATGAAAGCCGTGGTAGAAACCCTGCGCGAAGGCGCATGGGAAGACCCGCCAGCAGCGCAACGGTTCCTGCGCCATATGGAAACCGAGCTGGACAACCTGATCCAAATGGTCGAAGAAATGCTCACGCTTTCGCGTCTGGAATCAGGGCAAGAGGTGTTGCACAAAGAATGGCTATGCCCGGCTGAAATTGTGCGCGAGCCTGTTGCACAGTTGATGCCTTATGCCAAACGAGCCAGGGTGGCGCTGGAAGTCCACCTGCCCCCCGGCCTGCCGCCGCTGCTTGCCGACAGGCGACGCATCCAGCGCGCAGTGCTCAACCTGGTGCACAACGCCATCAAGTTCACCCCAGCAGGGGGGCGGGTGGTGGTGGCCGCCGAAGAAGAGGCTGACGCCGTTGTTTTCACCGTGCACGACACCGGGCGCGGCATTCCTGCCGAAGACCTACCGCGGATTTTTGAGCGGTTTTACAAAGCCCGCGACAGTCAGGGCAGCGGCCTGGGCCTTGCCATTGCCAAACATACCGTCCAGATGCACGGCGGGCGCATTTGGGCCGAAAGCATCGAAGGGCACGGCAGCACCATTGGGTTTGCGTTGCCCAGAAGGCTCGACACCCCTGCATCGTTTTGTTAACCACACGTTAGCATTCCCTTATCTCGCCGTTAACCTGGTCATGCTACCATTGCAACGACAACGATCACCCTTGAAATGGAGGAGAAAATGCGCAAAGTTTTCCTGTTCGTGATGATAGCCGGGGCAGCCCTGGCCCTGGCGGCCTGCGGCGGCAACCCTGCCCCCAGCGGCAACGGCCAACAAACAGGCCCCATTGTGTTGAACGGCGCCGGAGCAACTTTCCCCCTGCCGGTTTACAACGAGTGGATTCAAATGTACAAATCCGTCCAGCCCGACGTCACCATCAACTATCAGGGCATCGGCTCAGGGGGCGGGCAAAAAGCCATCATGGACGGCACGGTAGATTTTGCCGGCTCGGATTCCCTGCTGAGCGAGGCGCAATACCAAAAGATGCCCGACCTGCAAATGCTGCCCATGGTCGCGGGCGCCGTAGTGCCGGTTTACAACCTGCCCGAGGTTAAAACCCTGGTGCTGGACGGCCCGGCGATGGTGGGCATTTTCATGGGCAAAATCACCCGCTGGAACGACCCCGCCATTGCCCACCTCAACCCCGGTGTGAACCTGCCCGACCAGACCATCACCGTGGTACACCGTTCCGACGGTTCGGGCACGACCGAGATTTTCACCTCTTACCTCGCAGCGGTAGACCCGACCTGGAAAACGCAAATCGGCGTGGGGAAAGCCGTGGAATGGCCAGCCGACGCCGCGGGGCATGGCGTGGGCGGTAAGGGCAACCCTGGCGTCGCTCAAGCCGTGCAGTCAACACCTTACAGCATTGGCTACGTGGAACTTGCTTACGCCAAGAGCAATCACATCCCGATGGCGAAACTGGTCAACGCCGCCGGCAACACGGTGGAAGCCAATGCCGCCACCATGCAAGACGCGATGGCCTCATTTGCCAACGCCTTCGATGCCCACCTGACCGCTAAAATCGTCAACGCCCCCGGCAAAAATGCCTGGCCTATCATGGGCTACACTTACCTGATCGTGCACATGAAAAACTACAAAAACTGTGCCAAGGCCAAAGCATTGGTGGACTTCATCCGTTGGGCGCTTACCGACGAAGCAGCCGCGAAGAAAGCCGCCGACCTTGGCTATGCCACCCTGCCCCCTGCTGTGCGGGAAAAGGTTTTCGCCAAACTGCACCAGATGGAATGCAACGGGCAAAAAGTTTGGCCGTAGCACCTCTTGAGAAACGCAGGCCATTACACCTCAGCAGCCGCCGCGACGGGTCGCGGCGGCTGCTTCTTCTTTGACAACACACAACTTTATGCATGCCCCGCTGTCCCAGCCGTTCAGGAGGCAGTAAAACGCAGCAGGCGCAAGGCATTAAGCACCACCAGGATGCTGCTGCCCTCATGCAGCACCACCGCCCCGCCGAGATCCATCCAGCCAAACACAGAGGTTGCCAACAAGAGGAAAATCACGCCAAGGGAGATGGCAAGGTTTTGACGGATGACCGCACGGCTGGCGCGGCTCAGCCCAACGGCAAAAGGCAGCTGGCTCAAATCGTCGGCCATCAAGGCCACATCAGCGGTTTCCAAAGCCACGGCAGTGCCCGCTCCGCCCATGGCAATGCCGACCGTGGCCGTTGCCAGCGCCGGCGCGTCGTTGACGCCATCGCCGACCATAGCCACCGCACCATGCCCCGCTTGCAGTTCTCGAATGGCTTCCAGTTTCTGCTCCGGCAGCAGGCCGGCGCGGACGTCGGTGACACCCACCTCTTCCGCAATGCGTTGGGCAACGGTGGCGTTGTCGCCTGTCAGCATCACAAGTTTGCGAATGCCCAGGTCGCGCAACGCCCGCAGGGTGGCCTGCACACCGGGGCGAGGCGCATCGGCCAGGGCCAACACCCCCAGGTAGCGGGCTCCCGCGCGTACCACCATCGTGGTCTTGCCTTCGGCTTCCAGCGCGGCCACTTTTTCGGCCACTGTGCGCGCAGGGGGCTGAGCATCGATTTCCCGAAAGAGGCGCAGCGAACCCACCCAAACGGGTTCCCCTGCCAGTTTGCCGCGCACGCCGCGCCCGCTGATATTTTCCACCTGCACTGCCAGCGGCAGGTCCACCCCCCGCTGACGGGCAGCCTGGACAACGGCCACAGCCAGCGGATGGTTGGCGCTTTGCTCCACAGCGGCAGCCACCCGCAAGAGCGTCTCGGCGCTAACGCCTTCAAGTGGCAGAACGTCGGTGAGCCGGAATTTCCCCTCTGTGAGCGTGCCGGTTTTGTCGAAGGCCATGACCTGCAGCGCGCCCAGGTTTTCCAAATGCACGCCACCCTTAATCAACACGCCATGCCGTGCAGCCTGGGCAATGCCAGCCAGCACGGTGGCCGGCGTACCCAACGCCAGCGCGCAGGGTGAAGCCGCAACCAGCAGCAACATGCCCCGATAGAAACTCACCCGCAGCGGCATCCAACCAACCAGCGGCGGCACGAACACCACCGCCAGCACAAATAACAACACCGCCGGCACGAAGCGGGCAGTGAACTTTTCCACAAACCGCTGCGTCGGGCTTTGCTGGCTTTGGGCTTCGGCAACCAGTCGCATGATGCGCGCCAGGGTAGTGTCTTGTGCATGCCGGGTGACTTCGATTTCCAGCACAGCAGCGTGATTGATGGTGCCTGCAAAAACCTCATCACCCGGCTTTTTGGGCACCGGCACGCTCTCACCAGTGATGGGGCTTTGATCGACGGCACTCTGCCCTGCGATCACTTCGCCATCCACCGGCACGCGGTCTCCGGGGCGCACAATGACCCGGTCGCCGGGCTTCAACTGCGCTACCGGCCGCTCGACGACGCGCTCACCTTCCCTCACATGGGCGATTTTGGGCATCAAAGCCCCCAGCGCGTTGACGGCATGGCGGGCGCGATCGAGGGCGTAATGCTCACCAGCATGCCCCAGCCCGAAGAGAAACAGCAAAAAGGCCCCTTCAGCCCACTGCCCCAGCACCGCAGCCCCTGCCGCAGCGGCCAGCATCAGCACATCGGTGTCAAAATGGCCGCGAAACAAGCCAGGGAGGGCATGGGTGGCAATGTCGTACCCTCCGGCGGCGTAAGCCAGCAGAAAGAGCGTCACGGCCACCGGCTCTGGCAAACCCAAAAAAGTTTGCCCCACCCAGCCAGCAACCAGGAAGGCCCCGGCCAGCCCTACGAGGAGCAATTCCCAGCGTTCCTGCACCCAGTGCGGCAGGAAAGCCGGGGCATTGCCGTGGTCGTGTTCTGCCGCATCTTCCAGCGGCGGCCAATCCAGCGGCTGGATGTTCAGGGCCTGCATGGCAGCGGCAATTTGCTGCGGTGAAAGCACTTCGCGGTCATAGGCCACAAAAGCCAGACCAGCAGCATAGTTGACATCGGCGTGCAACATCCCCGGCAACCGCTCCAGGGCGCGGCGTAACGCGGGGGCTTCGTCGGCCTGGCGCATCCCGGCAAAGGGAATGCGCGCGTGGTGGTAGCGGGCCATCAACTGACCACCGACCTGCTGTGCCGTGCGGCGCACGGTTTCCAGCGATACGCGCCGGGGGTCGTAGTGAATGCACACCCGCAGCGGTTCCTGGTCACGCGCCAGGTGGACGTGCACAATGCCCTTGCGCGCTTGCAACGCGTCGCGAAAGCGCACCAGACATTCGTCAGTTTCGTCTTCGAGGTCGGGCAAAACCAGCAAAGCCTCGACCTCCACAGTTTTTTCTTGCATGGGGTATTCTTCCTTTGTAGGAAAAAATCGCATAGCCGGGGGAAGCATCTGCTGCCAGTGGGCCTGAGCCTTCACTCGTGCCGAATATGAGCCAGGCCACGCTGGAACAAATCCAGAACATGCTCGTCGTCGAGGGCATAATACACTTCACGCCCTTGTTTGCGCGCCCGCACCAGCCGCATTTGCCGCAGGTTGCGCAACTGATGGGAAGCCGCCGACTCGCTGATGCCCACCAGGGCAGCCAGTTGCCGGACGTTGACCTCACCTTCTTGCAGCGCGGCGATGAGGCGCAGGCGTGTAGGGTCGCTCAGCGTGCGGAACATTTCGGCCAGCCGCTCGGCGGCCTCGGTTTCCAAAAGGGGCGTCATGATGCCTCCTGTGGCGCTTCATTGCATGAATACATGCTCATACATTCAGATAATAACACAAAACCGCGGTGAGGGCAAGGTGCTCCATCCCGAATCAAGACATGCGTTGGGAAACCTCAGGAGGACATAGCGATCTTGCAAGAAGCAAGACCCCTTTGCCATGGCGAGGCCCGAAGCAATCGTCTTCTCGGCGAGAGGGCCTCACCATAACAAACAGCCAGCTCAGCACTTTGCCCCACACCCCCATCCGAACCTCAGGCCCTTTTCCCTCTTTGCCAGGCCTGCTTTCGCCCCCCGCCTTCGGTAACCTTTTCTTTTGACCTGACACGCTCATCCTTTCACGCCGCCTGCCGTCAAGCCTTCTTCCAGGAACCGCTCCAGCACCAGGAAGAGCAACACCACCGGTATCGTCATAATCGTCGAGGCCGCCATGACGACATTCGGCCGCGGGCTGGGGGCATTGAAAATGGCCTGGATTTTGATCGGCATCGTGAACATTTCGGGGCTGTTGAGGAACACAAAAGCATACAGAAATTCGTTCCAGGCAATCATGAACGTATAGACAAACACCGACACAAGCGCCGGAATGGAGAGCGGTAACGTCACCCGCCAGATGACTTCCAGCCGATTGCAGCCATCGATCAAAGCAGCCTGCTCAATTTCGTCGGGAATGGTGCGGAAGTAATTGGTGAGCATATAAAGCGCCACCGGCAATGTTTGAGCAAGGTAAGTGACCACCAACACGCCAAGGTTGTCTTGCACTTCGAAGCCCACAGCGTCGCCGACTTTGGCCACCATGGCAAAGAGCGGAATAATCAGCAATACCCCTGGAATAAGGTACACCGCCAGCACACCGTTGAGCATCAACTCTTTGCCCTTGAAACGCAAGCGTGCAATGGCATATGCCCCTAACACGCTCAAAATGACCGCAATCAACGCCGTAGGCACAGAGACCTTGAGGCTGTTGACGATGTTGCGCCCAAAATCCTGAAAATGCGGGGCGTTCGGGTCGAAGAGCTCTTTATATGCATCCAGCCTCAGCGCGTGAGGCACATACACAGGGTGCCGCCCTCCGATTTCCACCTGCGTTTTGAACGAAGAAGAAACCATCCAGTAAAAAGGGAACAGCACGCCCACCAAAAAGAACGTCAGCGTAATCAGCCATACGATCTTGCCCATGTTCATCCGCCGCGCCATATAGGTCAACACATTCTCGCGCTCGCTCATTGCCGCTCCTCCTCAGGCTTCCTCATCGGAACGCATGACAAAGTGCAGGTACACAGCGATGAACACCACCAGGAATGCCACCAAAATCATCGCCGCCGCCGCACCGCGGCCGAAATCACGCAGGCGGAAACTGAACTCATACACCAAAATGGGCAAAACCTTGGTGCCAAAGCCGCCGCCCGTCAGCAAGAAAATATCGTCAAACTTGTTGAAAGTCCAAATCAGGCGCAGCAGAAACACAGCGCCCAGCACATAGCGCAGCTCCGGCACCGTGATATAGCGAAAACGCGCCCAAATATTCGCGCCATCCACTTCAGCGGCCTCATAGAGGCTCTTGTCGATGGCCTGCAGCCGCGCCAGAATCATCAACATCGCAAAGGGGAAATAACGCCATGCGTCCAGCAAAATCACCACGACGAGGGCCAATCCCCGCTGGGAAAGATACGCCATGGGTGCGTGAATGAGTCCCAACCGCATGAGGATATCGTTCATCAATCCCGAAGGGCGTGGGTCCAAAATCCAGCGCCACACAAACGCCACGCTGACAATCGGCGCGACGTAGGAAAACAGAAAAGTAGCCCGCACCAGGCCGCGGCCGCGGAAAGGGCGGTTGAGCAACAGCGCGGCCACGAGGCCGCCGAGGAGGGCCAAAAACGTCGCGCTGAACGAATACACAATGCTGGTCAGCGCAGCCCCCATGTTTTGAATGCTATGATACTTGAAAGCGAAATCGGTGATCACACGCCTGTAATTTTCCAGGCCGTTGAAAGGCGCATGGAAAACGTCGTTCAAATTGTGTAACCCCACCGCGTGGAAACTAATCCACACACTGAAAAAAGCGGGAAAAATGACAAGACCAAACACGATGATGAGCGTGGGTGCGAGCAAGGCCCACCCCAACCGCGCCTCCTGGGCGCGCAGCGACCGCCAGCGGGAAACCACAGACATAACTCACCTCGGCAAGGCAAAAAAGCCGAGGGATGGCTGCGTGCAGCCGTCCCTCGGCCAAGAGCAAGAACGCGTTACTTCTTCTGGTTCTTCCGGTCGGCGTAGAGCTGCTCCACTTGCTGCTGGAGCCACTGGGCGCCTTCCTCGGGCGTCATACTGCCTTCCAAAGCAATGTTGCTGATGACCTGCGGAATGAGCAACCGGCCCTCGATGTCACCAATTACGGCGCGCTCAGTGGCGTTGTAATCGGGGCGGAAGAGCCAGCGTTGCATGTGGTCGTAGCCGTTGGCAATTTCATCCAGCGTTTCGGGGCTGTAATACTGGAAGTACTTGCTCAACCCCTTCCAGCCATCCACGGCACTTTTGAGCACCGGCACCTTGCCAAACGGCGCCAGGGCCAGGATGTCCTGATAGTTCTGGCCTGTCATGAAGAATTTGACCACATCGGCAGCAACCGGGTCAGCACCTTTCATGAGGCCCAAAGTCACCAACTGGCCATAAGTGGCCTGGCCATTCGGGCCTTGCATCACCGGTGCGAAACCGGTCTTCTTGGCGAGATCGGGCACGGCCAGCTGAATCTTCCCGCCGCCTTCTTTGCCAGAGCCTTCGACCAGGTCGTCCATGATATAGGTGGAGTAGAAAAGCATCCCCGACTGGTCGAGCTCATACATTTCACGAGCACCCCGCCAATATTGCGGGCCAGGGGCGGCACAGCGTTGCAGGCCGGTGTAGAACTTCAGGGCTTCCACCATATTGGGGGTATTCATCGTCACATTGCCCTGGTTGTCAAACGGCCAGGCGTCGTTCGACATGGCCACCTGCTCGAACACCTGCTGCGGGTAGTTCTGGCCGGGGTCGGTGGGCAACACCAGGGCATACAGCAAGTTTTCCGTGCCCGGCAACTTGTCGCAGGCAGCGTTGATGTCGTCCCAGGTGATGGGCGGCTTCAGACCCAGCTGGTCAAAGATATCTTTGCGATACCAAATGGCCTGAATCCAGCCGTCGTAAGGCACAGCGGCGTATTTGCCAGTAGCGGGGTCGGTAACCATCTGCAACGGGCCGGCGCGGAAGTCATCCTTCCCGATGGCGTCAATGGCTTTCGTCGCCAAATCTTCATCCAAAATGCCGTCGGCGGCAAAGGCGGCAACCCGCTCCACGCCCATGCGCACAATGTCGGGCAAGCGGTTGGCTGCCTGGGCTGTGGCAATCCGCTGGCTGATGGTGGCCTCGTCGATCGGCACAATGCGAATTTCCACGTCGGGGTGCAACTTCATGTAACGGTCGGCCACCGCTTCATATTGTTTGACCCGCTCTTCTTCGTTGTCGGTGGTCCAGAATTCGATGATGTGGGTCGGCTTGGTTTGGACTTCCTTGGTGACGACCACTTCCTGCGTGACCACCTGCGTAACCACTTCCTTGACCTCTTTGGTGACCACGACGGTGGCGGGCGACTGTTGTCCGCAGGCGACCAGCACCATGCTCAACACCAACAGCAGCCCAAAAAGGACGTAAAGTTTGCGTTTCATCTTGCTTTCCTCCTCATCTCTCGCTCAAACGAAAAAGGTAAAAAAAACACCAACCAGATGTCGTGCGGGCATCACCTCCTTTCGGGTAGCGTCGACTGCCGAACAACGAATTGGGGTTTCAGCAAAACCTGGCGCTCGGCCAGGGGATGACCTTCGACCAAATCGATCAACATGGAAGCCACCCGCTTGCCGATCTGGTAAATAGGCTGGTGCACGGTCGTCAGCGGGGGGAAAGTGTGCTGGGCCAGAGGAATATCATCGAAACCGCTGATGGCAATTTCGCGCCCGATTTTCAAGCCGCGCTCCTGCGCGGCGCGCATCGCGCCAATGGCCATCAAATCATTGCCGCAAGCCAACGCTGTGGGGGGGGCAGGGAGCATCAATAACTCTCGAGCCAGGGCATAGCCGCTTTGCTCGGTCAGCGCGCCAATTCGCAAATACGCCTCATCCAATGCCAGGCCGCGCTCGGCCAGGCCGCGGCGCAGGCCTTCCAGCCGGTGCTGGGCGAACATCAAATCCAACGGCGGGGAAAGATAGCCAATGCGGCGATGCCCCAGGTCTGCCAGATGATGGGCAATCTGCCGCATACCTTCCACGCCGTCCTCATCCACGTAGGGGAAATCATTGGCCTCGGCGGTGCGCCCAAAGGCCACAAAGGGGAAGCCAATTTGCTGCAGGAAGCGGATACGCTCATCGCGCGCCCGCGTGCGGATGATGATGAAACCATCGACTCGCCGCCCCAACGCCGCTTTACGATAAGCCGCCATTTCTTCCTCGCCCGGGGCGCGCGTGGAAAGCAACAAATCATAACCCCGCTCGGCGGCCTGATTGCCCACACCGGCCACAAACTCGCTGAAAAACGGGTCGGAAAAACGCGGTCCAAAGGTGGGCAAAATCAGCCCCAGGGTTTCGGCGCGCTGCTTCTGCAGGCGCTGCGCCATGACGTTGGGGGTATAGCCCATTTCCCGGGCCACACGCTGCACCAGTTCGCGGGTTTCCGGCGCCACATCGGAATAACCGTGCAAGGCGCGCGACACGGTCGTCACCGACTTTCCCACCCGGCGGGCAATGTCTTTAATCGTCACAGCATCAGCCACGGCAACCACCTGCTCTTCCAAAACGATTTGGAAACACGCTTACATTATAGAGAAAGGAAAATGCTTTGTCAAGGCGCTTGACCTCCCCCCGCTTCAAGACTACAATCTGGGCACAACCTCTCTTCTGCGAGGATGCTCATGTTTGAAACCCTGACCGAACGGCTCAATCAGGTCTTCTCTCAACTCAAGCGGCGCGGCAAACTTTCCGAGCGCGACGTCGACGCCGCCATGCGAGAAGTCCGGCTGGCGCTGCTGGAAGCCGACGTGCACTACAAGGTCGTCAAAGATTTCGTCGCCCGGGTGCGCGCCCGCGCCGTCGGCCACGAAGTTTCACGCGCGCTTAACCCCGCCCAGCAGGTCATCAAAATTGTTCACGAAGAGCTCATTGCCACCCTGGGCGAGCCCGCCCCGCTGGCGCTGAGCGGCCCCAAACCGCGCAGCATCATGCTGGTCGGCCTGCAAGGCTCTGGCAAAACGACCACCGCGGCCAAACTGGCGCGCTTCCTGCGCAAACAGGGCGAGCGGGTGATGTTGGTGGCCGCCGACCCCTACCGGCCCGCGGCGGTACAACAACTGCAAACTCTCGGCAAACAATTAGACATTCCGGTTTTCTACGAAGAAGGCGTCGCCCCGCCCGACCTGGCCGTACACGCCCAGAAAAAAGCCGCTGCGGGCGGCTTTAGCGTGATGATTTTAGACACCGCGGGCCGTTCACAACTGGACGACGCCCTGATGGACGAAATCCGTGCCATTGCCGACCGCATCCACCCCGCCGAAGTGTTGCTGGTGGTGGACGCGATGATCGGCCAGGAGGCCATCCACGTTGCCAGCGGCTTCAAAGAAGCCGTGCCCCTCACCGGCCTGATCTTCACCAAAATGGACGGTGACGCACGCGGCGGCGCAGCGATTTCCGTCCGCAGCGTCACGGGCGTGCCCATCAAATTCCTCGGCACGGGCGAACAACTGGACGCCCTGGAAGCCTTCGACCCTGGCCGCCTTGCCAGCCGCATCTTAGGCATGGGCGACATCATCGGCCTCATCGAGCGCGCCGAAGAAGCCCTCGACGAAGAAGAAGCCGCCCGCCAGGCCGAGCGGATGCTTTCCGGCAACTTCACCCTTGAAGATTTCGCCCAGCAACTGCGGCAACTGCGCAAACTTGGACCGTTGGGGCAATTGCTGGATATGCTCCCCGGCCAGTTAGGGCAAGCGGCACGGCAAATTTCCCCCCAGGAAGCCGAAAAGCAACTCAAAATCACCGAAGCCATTCTCAACTCCATGACCCCCGAAGAGCGGCGCAACCCCAACATTCTCAACGCCAGCCGCCGCCGCCGCATTGCCCGCGGCTCAGGCACCACCGTTCAAGACGTCAACCAGCTGATGAAGCAATATCGCCAAATGCGCCGCATGTTCAAAACGCTGAAGAAAACCGGCTTTCGCGGCCTTGGTTTGCCCTTCTAACCCCCTGTTGCCATGCCTCCCCTCCCCCCCGACACCCTGCTGCACCAGCGCTATCGCATCCGCCGTGTGATTGGACAGGGCGGCATGGGCAACGTCTACCTGGCCGAAGACACCCGCCTCGCGGGTCGCCTGTGCGCGGTCAAGGAAGTCGCCCACGACCCCGCCCTTCCCTCGCACCTGCTGGAAGAGGCCCGCGCCCAGTTTTTGCAGGAAGCCACCGTCCTGGCGCGCCTCGACCACCCCAACCTTCCCAAAGTTTCCGACTTCTTCTCGGAAGGCCGCCGCGACTACCTTGTGATGGATTTTGTGCCGGGGAAAGACCTGCACACCCTCATCGAGGAAGCCCGCTATGCCGGGCACTTCTTGCCCGAAAAACAGGTGCTGGCATGGGCCGGCCAGCTGGCCGATGCCCTGACTTACCTCCACAGCCAGAACCCGCCCATCATTCATCGCGACATCAAGCCCGGCAACCTCAAACTGACCCCCGGCGGCGTGATCAAACTGGTCGATTTTGGTCTGGTGAAAGTGCTGGAATCGGACGAAGTGACGGTCACGGTGGTGCAAGGGCGCGGCACGGCGCTCTACACCCCCCTGGAACAATATGGCGGCGACACCGGCCGCACCGACGCCCGCAGCGACATTTACGCCTTCGGCGCAACCCTCTATCACCTGCTGACCAATCAACCGCCGCCCTCAGCCCGCGACCGCTTTCTCAACCCCGGCATCTTCCGCCCGCCACGGGCTTTCAACCCCGAAATCAGCCCCCGCACCGAGCGCGCCATCCTGTGGGCCATGCGCCTGCACCCCGACGAGCGCCCCGAAAGCGTCGAAGCCTTTCGGGAAGCCTTGCTGGGCGGCTGGATGCCCAACTACGTCACTGCTCCCCCTGTACCGTCGGCCACCTGGGCTGACCTCTTCGCCGCCCCCACCGAACGCGCGCTGACCTGGGCGGCCATCTTGCTCGCCCTGGTCGGCCTGGTGCTCACCCTACGCTGAGCCGCGCAGGTATGCCTTTCACTTTTCTTCCTTTTGCTGCCGGTTGCGCCGAAAATCCACAAAACGATAGCCCACGCCTCGCTCGGTGAGGATGTATTTGGGGTGAGAAGGATCCTCTTCCAGTTTCTGGCGCAGGTAGTTGATATAAAGGCGCACGTAGTGGTATTCGTCGCGATACTCATACCCCCACACGCGCGTCAACAGCTGCTCATAAGTCATCACCCACCCTGCATTCTGCACCAAATGATACAGCAGACGGTACTCCGTCGGGCGCAACTTGACCAGTTTGCCATCGACCCATACCTCGCGGCGGTCGAAGTCGATTTTCAAGCGGTCATCCACCTCAATGACCCCGTGTAGCGGGCCGCGCACAGCCTCAGTGCGCCGCAGCACGGCTTTGATGCGGCTGACCAATTCCCGCGTGCTGAAGGGCTTGGTAATGTAATCGTCTGCGCCCAATTCCAGGCCGCGCACGATGTCCTCTTCTTCTCCCTTGGCCGTGAGCATAATGACCGGCACTTCGCTAATTTCCCGCAGCACCCGCAGCACTTCAAACCCGTCGCGGTCGGGCATCATGACGTCCAATAACACCAGGTCAGGGAAACCCTCTCGCACCTGGTCGAGGGCTTCCCGCCCATTCGCGGCTTCCAGCACTTCGAAGCCATCGTATTCCAGGTTAAGGCGGATGAACCGGCGCATCCGATCTTCATCATCCACGATCAGGATGCGGTAAGGGCGCTTTTGTTCTTCTGGCATAGCGATTCTGTTTACTCCCGCACGAAGCCAATGATCTCGGCTTCTTCGGCGCTGGGCATGACCTCAATCACGGTGATGCGGCTGAGGGGAAGGATAATGGTGGAAACCTCGGGGTCAAGGTAATGGATGTCCTTGCCATCCCGTCGTCGGGGGTTGTTGAGCACGATGAGAGTGTCCTGAGGGCCCGGCATCTCGTCCACCTCGCCGGCAATGGGTTCCTCGTTAGGAATATGCAAAACAAGCGTCACGGCCATAGGCTACTTTCCTTCATCGGTAGAAACGGGCTGAATGAGCACCTGGAAGACGAGTTTACCCAAAGCGACAATGTCGCCATGCTGCAAAGGGTGGGGGGTGTTGGGGAGGATTTTGATGCCGTTGACCCGGGTTCCGTTGGAAGAGCCCATATCGGTAATGGTCAACCGGCCATGAGCATCCATGCGTAAAGCAGCATGCAGACGAGAAACGCCCTGCTCATAGGCATTGTAAGCCGTCAGGTCGACGTCGGGCACCACAGCCTGCCCCGAGGCCAGCCGTCCCAGGGTCCACTCCTGGCCGCTTTCCAGAAAAATGCGCTGGCCGCTTTCCACAAGAAAGAGCACAATGCGGGCGCCCTGGCCGGGGGCTTCAGAGCGGAAGTTTTCCGACGTGGGCAGCCAGGTATCTTCGCCCACGGTCAGGTTTTGCGTCGTGGCAGGGACGTAAAGGGGTGCACCACATTCGCTGCAATACAGCGCGCCATCGTAGTTTTCGTGTTGACAGGCAGGACAACGAATCATAAGCCTTCTTCCCTTTCAGGCGCAATCAAGGCACGGGTGCCGAACTTGATGGCCTTTTCGCCTGCTTCTGAGAGCGTATGGGTCATACGGAGCGATTCCACCTCTTTTTGCACAGTGCGAGCGAGCCGCGGCTGCCCGGCCATCAAGAGACGGCTGGCCAGGCGTTCGAGGCGGCGCGTTGCCCGGTCGATCTGACCGTTTTTGACATCGGCGCGGGCTTTTTCTTGCATCCGGTAGAGGGTCAGCCGCCCCATGGCTTCGACCAGTTCCGCGGGAGGGCTGGTCAGGTCGGCTTCATCGCGCAGAGGCAGGGACAAGTGGAAAGGCCGCTCCCACGGCGCCGTATGGCCGTTCAACAGGCGGGCGCGCAAATGTCCCATCAGCAGGCCATGCGTATCGGCTTGCAGTTCTGGCGGCTGCACCAGCAGTTCCAGCAGCACCTCCAGTTTGCCCTCCCGCGGCACGTATCCCCACACCATGGGCGTTTGCAGGGCAAGGGGCGCGGGGATAGGCGTCAGGCGAAACGCATATTGCAATTCTACCCCTGCCCCCAGTTGAAAGTCCAGCCGCACCTGTTCGGCAAAGCGGTCGCCCATGCCGCGGAAATGGGCTTCCAAAAAGGCTTCGATATCCCGGGTAGACGTCACCAAATGGGCGCTGCCGCCGGTGATAGCAGCCAGTTTGTCAAGGAAGGCATCGTTCCACTTGCTGCCCAGTCCCAGGCCGCTGATGACAATGCCGCGCTGCCGTGCCTGCTCGGCCAGGCGATAGCACTTTTCTTCATCGCCATAGGTATGGCCGTCGGTGATGAGCACGATGTCGTTGAGGTTGTCGGGCGAGTAGAAACGCCCCACCTGCCGGTAGGCCGCCTGCAGCCCGCGAAAGATTTCAGTGCCGCCAAAAGCGTCGATGGCCGCGATGCGTTGCCTGAGGAAGTCTTTTTGCTGCCCCCGCGTGGCCGGAATGACCACCTCGGCGCGGTCGTTGAAGGTGACCACCGAGAAAATATCGTCCGCGCGCAGCTCGTCGATGAGCATTCCAGCCGCGCGTTTGACGGCAGCCAATCGCGCGCCTCCCATCGAGGTCGAACGGTCCAACACCAGGCACATATTCAGAGGGGGGCGCTGCTTCTGTTGCAAAGCCGCGGCCGAGGGGCGCAAGGTCACCAGGGCATAAACCAGTTGCGGCTCGTTCACCCGCAGCAAACTGGCCCGGCTGGTGCCGATTTGCACCAGCAATGGCTCAGGCGGCAGGGTGGCATCATATTCAGCCCGCTTCAGACTATCGGAAAGCACCTCATAGGCTTCCTGCACCTGCAGGAAGATTTCATGCGCTTCCGGATCAGGCGCGACATCGGGGTGATATCGCCGCACCAGCGCCAGGTAGGCTTTCTTGATTTGCTGTGGCGTCGCATCTCGCGGAACACCTAAAATCTGATAGTAATCCTGCATGGCGTCTCCCCCTACTTGCGCGGGAATTGAACCAGAATGACCGAGATGTTATCTGGCCCGCCGCCCGCATTGGCCGCCTTGACCAGTTCCTGACACGCCACGGCGGGGGAAGGTGAAGAAACCACGATCTGGAAGAGTTCCTCTTCCGAAACCACGCCCCACAGGCCATCAGAGCAAAGCATCAGGAAGCCCTGGCGCGGGGCGGGTGTGATGAAGACATCGGGGTCAAAAGGTTCGGCCTGGCCCAAGGCGCGATAAAGCACATTGCGTTGCGGGTGAACGGCTGCTTCTTCGGCGCTCAACTGCCCCAGTTCCTCCAGCCGCTTCACCAGCGAATGGTCGCGGGTCAACACTTCCATCCGCCCATCGGGGAAGATCGCGTAAGCGCGGCTATCGCCCACGTGGGCAATGGTAATTTGCTCGTTGAGCAGCAAGGCAGCCGTGATCGTCGTCCCACCGCCGGGGGCGTATTCCACCACCGCGCGATGGGCGCGCCGCACCCCTTCGCGCATCAAATCCATCAGCGCCTCTTGGGGCACTTCGGGGTTGACTTTGAAAAGCGGGCTGTGGACTGCATCCATCAAATACTGAGCCATCGCCCGCGCGGCAACCTCGGAAGCCACCTCGCCATGCTGGTGCCCCCCCATGCCATCGGCAACGACGAACAAGCCGAAAAGATGGTCGCGTCCGTTGGCACTGAGGTTGGAAACCGTCGCGTAGAGCGCGTCTTCGTTGTGTTCCCGCTGCAGGCCTGTGGAATACCCCAGGCCCACGCTCACCTGGTCGGGGCGCAGGGGCATACCGACGTTTTCCAGCAGGTTTTCCACTTCCCCTTCTTCCAACGGGCGGGTGCTTGCAACGCCCGCGGCTGCATGGAGTTCCTCAGGAGGAATGGGGAGGGTGGTTTGTTTTGTCTCGTCCCGAGGGGGCTGCGCCTCAGGGGACGCGTGTTCCTCAGATTGAGAAGGCGCGAGGGGCTGCGCCTCCCGCTCGGCCTTTAGCGGCGATAGCCATGCGCGAAGTCGCTCTACCAACGGCAGTTTCATAAAATGCTCCTTCTCAGCCGTGCTCTTGAAGGCACCTGGCGCCTATCGATGCACGACGTTATTCCCTTGCATGCAATAATCAGCCCACGCCACCGGAATCTGCAGCACGTTGATACGCTCGCAGGGGGGGACGCCCTGGCCCACGTAGGCGATCATCCATAACCCCTCTACCCTGGCAGCAAACCACATCGCGCCTTCCATCTCGCCGATTTTCTTGACCGTGCCGCGAGCAAAGCCATCGGGGCGAATGTCGGCAATGTCCATCGCCATCTGGGAAGGCGGCCAGGCGAGGTAAGCCGCGAGGGCGTTACGCAGGGCAGTGGCATCATCGGGGGTGGGGGCTGGCGCGGGGGTGGGGGGCACAGGCGCGGGCGCGGCTGCCGTGGCCTGCCAGCCGGCAAGTTGGGTGCTCTGGGCGGCAATGGTGGCGGGGTAGTCTGGCGTGGGCGCCTGATGGGTAAGCGCAGCCAGTTGGGTAGCCACAGCCGCCTGCACGGTGGCCTGTGCATTAGGGGTGGGCGATGCACCGCTACACGCAGCCAGGCCCAGGCTTCCCACAAGCATCAAGAAAAACACGGCATACCGCTTCATCTTTGTTCCTCCTCTTCGGGGGAGCGTGAAGACAGGGAAGCCTCACGCAATCATCAAAGCGTACAGGCGGTGGTCGGTCGAGCCAAAATAAAGCACGTTGTTGTAAATGACAGCCCCCCCGATAATCGCGCCATCGGTGGGGAATTTCCAGCGCAGGCGTCCGTTGCGGAGTTCCAGCGAATACATGTTGCCGTCGGCTGAGCCGACGTAGACGGCATCCTGGTAAATCACTGGCGAGCCGGGCACCTGATGCTCGGTTTTGAAGCGCCACAGTTCGCGCCCCCGCTCACCATCAACGCAATACACATAGCCGTCGGCTGAGCCAACCACGACATATTGGCCTTCGACTGCCGGGGAAGAAACGGTTCCCTTCCCCATGCGATAGCGCCACAGCACCCAGCCACTCTCCGCATCCAGGGCGTGAAGCGCACCGCTGAGATCGGCAAAATAGGCTGTTTTGGCGACGACGGTAGGCGAGGCCGTGATGTTGCGCTTGGCGCGGTAACGCCAGAGCAGCTTACCGCGAAAATCGAGGGCGTAAAATTCACCGGCCTCGTTGCCGAAATAGACGTGCTGCTCCCCCAGGGCAGGGGTGGAACGAATGGGCGCGCCGGTTTCGAAAGCCCACACGCGCCGCCCGCTGCTTGCGTGCACGACATGCAGGCGGCCATCGTCAGCCCCAAAGAAGAGGTAGCCTTCGGACATCCGTGCCGAGGAATAAATGGGGCTTTGGGTGGCATACGTCCACACCTGACGGCCATAGGCACGCGCCACAGCATAGAATTTGCCATCGCGTGAGCCGAAGTAAAGGTGCTTCTTGTCGGCCAACGGGCGGGTGACCACGCCATCGTGCGTGGGGAACTTCCAGAGCATTTCGCCATCGCTGGCCCGCAGGGCATAAACGTTGGTGTCGTAAGAGCCGATATACACCACGCCGTCGTGAAAAAGCGGCGTGCCACGAATTTCATCTTCGGCCTCGAAAACCCAAATGGGTTTGATGTCACCCTGCCCAACCAGGCTGGCCGTCATGCTGTGGGTGCCACTTTTGAGGTTGGCGCTAAGCAGCGAAAGTGTGCCGGTTTTTCGCGCGACGGCCAGCAGGGCGGCTTTCATCTCCATCGCGCTTTGGAAGCGTTTCTCAGGGCTGTATTCCACCGCCCGCTGAATGACGGCTTCGAATTCAGGGGAAACGCTGGGGTTGATGCTGCGCACCGGTCGTTCGTGGAACGAAAACGGCGGCTCAGCGCGCGGATCACGCCGCGTCAGCAGGTGGTGAAGCGTGGCGCCGAGGGCATAAATATCCACCAGCGGGGTGGCTTCGCCGCGATATTGCTCTGGCGGGGCATAGCCTTCGGTCCCGATCATCGTGCCTTTCTGCCCGGCCTGGAAGAGTTTGGCAATGCCAAAATCAACCACCATCAGTTTGCCCGACGCCGTCAGCATGACATTGGAGGGCTTCATATCACGGAAGATGACCGGCGTCGGCTGGCGGGTGTGGAGATAATGCAAAACGTCGCACAGTTCGATGGCCCAGGCCAGCACTTGCTCTTCGGGCAGAAAGCCTTCCGTGCTGTTGAGCACTTCTTCCAGATCGCGCCCATTGATGAATTCCAGCACCAGGTAAGCGCGTGCGTTTTGGGTAAAGTAGTCGTAAATATGCGGAATGGCAGGATGGCTCAAACTGGCAATGATGTGGGCTTCTCGCTCAAAGTTGCGGAACATGGTTTCGCGGGTGGCGGGGTCGTCGGTTTGCGTGTGCATTTCCTTGACCGCCACCAGTTTGACGATGTTAGGGAAATGCAAATCCCGCGCCCGATAAACCGCGCTCATGCCCCCCACGCCCACCACTTCTTGAATTAAATAGCGGTTGGCCAACGCCATACCCGGGGTCAGGCGCTGCCCTGCTTCCAGTGGAGTCTCGGTTTCCAGTTTCTGGGTAATGCGCCGGGTTTCCAGTTTGTACCTCCTGCTCAGGCGTGCTGCTTCCCGCCCTGGCAAAACCAGCCTCTGCACGCTGAAATTACATTAAAGTTATTATAGCCGCTTGCTGCAGGTTTTGCAAACTTTGCCGAACTAAAATCAGGAAAGGCGTTGGGACATTTTTGGAGAGCCCAGTGGCCTTGTAGGAAGCCATATCTCTTATGTCATTGCGAGCCGCGGCGCGGCGAAGCAATCTCTCCGGGGGGGGCGAGATGGCTTGGGCTTCTTGCTTGCCAGCGACGGGATGGCTCCGCCTCCTTCGCCAGGCTCAGGGGCCCTCGCCACGGCCCTATTCTTGTCCGAACTCCCGTCCGAACCTCAGTGCCGAAATTCTGGCAGGCAACCTGGCTGATGATGCTACCTGTTTTCTGCCCGGCTCGACAAAGGCGCTTTCCCATTATGAACCGCGACGATTTCCGCAATAATGCCCACGGCAATGGCTTCAAAAGAAGCCCCCACCTTGAAGCCCACCGGCCCGTGGATGCGCGCCAGGTCGTCCGCGCTGAAGCCCAAGGCCCGCAAGGCCTCTCTACGGGCGGCCTGGGTGCGCCGAGAACCCAACAGGCCAATGTAGCCGACCGGGCTGCGTAGCGCTGCGGCCAGGGCGGGCACATCGAACTTGGGGTCATGGGCCAGCGCCACCACAGCATCGGCAGGCCGCAGGTAGCGGGGAGGAAGGGCTTCCTGCGGCCAGGCGCGCACGATTTCGTCGGCAGCAGGGAAGCGCTCGCGGGTGGCAAAAGGCGCGCGGGGATCGATGACGCGCACACGATACCCCGCCACCGCGGCCAGGCGCGCCAACAGTTGGGCCAGATGCACCGCGCCCACAATGTTCAGCGTCGGCGGCGGGACGAATGTTTGCACGAAGCATTCCCCCTGGGGCGTTGTGCGGTGGGCAGCCAGGGGGCCAGGGAATGCGCCTTCCAGCGCGGCGGCCAGGGCGAGGTTGCCTTCCCTGCGGCCATCTTCCCAGGCAAGAAGATGCCCCTTCCCCTCAAGGGAAGTCACCAACGCCACGGTTTCCCCCTGCCGCAAGGCGGTGAGCAAGTGCACATGCACGTCGGTAAATAAGGAAACATGCACCGCGATTTCACCACCGCACGTCAGCCCCACTTCCCACGAGCCTTCGTCGGTCATGGCAAAGCGCAACGTATGGGCGGCTTTGCCGTCCAGCAGCGCCTGGGCTTCTTGCACCACCGCGCTTTCCACACAGCCGGTGCTGACCGAGCCGGCGATCTTTCCCGAAGCGGTGACGGCCAGCCATGAGCCGACCGGGCGCGGGGTCGAACGCTGAGCCTGTACGACCACCGCCAGCGCTATCCGTTCCCCCTCAGCCTGCCATTGTTCCAGCTCGGATAGAATTTCGCGCATGATAGCATCTCCTCCTGGAAGGGCTTTTTCAAGGACAATTGTACCGCCTCCACCAGCCGCCCACGGCTCGGATACAGAAAAATACAACTTTTCTGCCAAAAAGAGGCGAATTCCCCTGCTACGGCGCTTGAAAGAGCATTCGCCGGTGGGCTGAAAGCGCTGCAACCCCTGGCGCGACAAATTTACTTGCTGGAAACCGCAAAAACGGCTATACTTACGCCCGACGTAATCCCTTTCTCTCTTCAGGAGGAGCAAGATGCGCAAGAAACTCTTCATCTTGGTTGCCATGCTCTTGATTGCCGTGGTGGCACTGGCCGCGTGCGGCAAACAGAGCCCGGCAACGCAGGCCCCGGCTGCCACGCAGGCACCCGCGGCGACCGAAGCGCCGGCCGCGACAGAGGCCCCCGCGGCAACCGAAGCACCCGCAGCCACCGAGGCCCCTACCCAGGCGCCGACCGAGGCTTCTAAAGAGCTCGATTGCGCCAGCCCCGATGTGTTCTGCGTGGGCCTGGTGACCGACGTCGGCCAGATTGACGACAAGTCCTTCAACCAGTCCGCCTGGGAAGGCGTCAAAGAGGCCAAGGCCAAGGGCATCGCCGACAAAATCGACTACATCGAGACCACCGACGCCAAAGACTACGCGACCAACATCCAACTGTTCGCCGACAACGGCTATGACGTCATCGTGACCGTGGGCTTTGCGCTGGGTCAGGCAACTGACGAAATGGCGCAGAAGTACCCGAACATCAAGTTCATCGGCGTCGATCAGTTCCAGGCCAAGCCGGTAGCGAATGTGGCAGGCTTGATCTTCCACGAAGACCAGGCTGGCTTCCTCGCCGGTGCGCTGGCTGCCATGCTGACCAAGACCAACACCATTGGCGCCGTGCTGGGCACCAACCTGGTGCCGCCGGTGGTGGCCTTCAAAGAAGGCTATGAAGCCGGTGCGCGCTACATCAAGCCCGACATCAAGACCATCTCTACCTACCACCCCGGCGGGCTGGACAACGCCTTCACCGACCCCGAATGGGGCGCGGCGACCGCTAAGCAGGCGATGGACCAGGGCGCTGACGTCATCTTCGGCGCGGGCGGCAAAACCGGCAACGGCGCGCTCATCGAGGTGGCTTCCGCTGCGAAATCTGGCAAGCAGGTTTACTGCATCGGCGTGGACACCGACCAGTGGCTGACCGTGCCCGAGGCACACCCCTGCCTGGTCAGCAGCGCGATGAAACTGATCACCCCCGGCGTGTTCGACCTGATCAAGCTGGCGAAAGACGGCAAATTCCCCAGCGGCAACTACTACGGCAAAACCGGCCTGGCCCCCTTCCACGACTTCGACAGCAAGATTCCGCAGGAAGTCAAAGATAAACTGAACGAGATCCGCCAGGGCCTGCTGGACGGTACCATCTCGACCGGCTACAAACCCGGCGGGTAAATTCCTCGCTGGTATAGCCAAAAAAGCCTGACAGGAAAACCTGTCAGGCTTTTTCTTTTTGTGGGTTTCGCTTGCTTTTGGCTCACCATACCAGCCGCGGGCGTCCGGGGCCACCCAGCCTGACTTTGGCCGGGTCGTCGGGCCACACCCCAGGCACAGGCTTCCCGCAGCGGGGGCAGGTGCCTTCGGCAGTGATGTGATATGCCTCAATGATGTAGCCCCAGCGCTTGATGAGCGGTGCGCCGCAGTGCGGGCAAAAAGTATGCTCATATTCGCCCACGTGCCCCGGCAGGTTGCCGGCGTAAACAAAGTGCAGTCCGGCTTCCTGCCCAATTTCCGCCGCACGGATGAGGGTTTCAACCGAGGTGGGCGGGGGCTCGGTCATTTTGTAGTCGGGGTGGAAGGCGGTGACGTGCCACGGAATGTCGGGGGAAACCGAGGCGATGAAGCGGGCTGCATCCATCAACATTTCCACGCTATCGTTGTAACCGGGGATGATCAGCGTGACCACCTCGACCCAGAACCCCATTTCGTGCGCTGCCCGGATGGTATCGAGCACCCGGTTGAGGTTGCCGCCGAGTTTGTGGTATTCCCGCGGGTCCATCGTTTTGAGGTCGATTTTGTAGCCGTCCAGCCACGGTTTGAGGAATTCTAACGCCTCGGGGGTGGCGTGGCCGTTGGAGACGAACACGGTTTTCAAGCCATGCTGCTTGGCCAGGCGGAAGATGTCCACCGCCCACTCAAGGGTAATCAGCGGTTCGTTGTAAGACGAGGCGATGGTGGAAGCCCCGGCGCGGAGCGCCGCCTGCACGATTTCTTCGGGCGTGGTGCGGCGGATGAAGCGCCCGGCAATATCGGCAGCCGGATCGCGCAGGGCTTGCGAGGTCAGCCAGTTCTGGCAGAAGGGGCAGTGCATATCGCAGCCCAACATGCCGAAGGTGAGCGCGTCAGAGCCGGGCATGAAGTGGTAAAAGGGCTTTTTCTCGATGGGGTCGGCTTGCAAGCCGGCAACGTAACCCCACGGCACCATCAACTTGCCGTCGCGGTTGAACCGCACCTGGCACACCCCCCGCCGCCCCGGCTTGATGACGCAACGGTGGCCGCACGCCAGGCATCGCACGCTGCCGTCTTCCAGCGTTTCATACAGTTTTCCTTCGACAGTCAGGCTATCCAGCAAATCTCCCAAGGTGGTCATGGTACACCTCCTCTGCAAATGCAGCAAGCCGGTCAGTGCATGCCGTTTTGCCACAGGAGGAATTCGCGCAAAATCGAGCCGCCCACGAATTCCCGCAGCAGGGAATCGTCAGGCACGAGGGAAGCATCGAGGGGAACGAACCATTCCAGCAGCGAGAGCAGGCGTTTGGCTTCGATGTGGGCCGGGGTATGGTGAGGCACCTGAAGCAACAGCGGCACCGCGAACGGCTTGAGCACGGCCAGTTCGTACACCAGGGCCGAGTTGAACATCACATCGGCCTCTTCCTGGAAAGGGAAGATCCAGCGCTTCTCGCCGCGGCGCACGGCTTCCCAACGGCCAATGGTATCTGCGGCGGTGTAACCCCGGTCGCGGGCATCGCGCACAATGCGGCGAATGAGCCGCGTGTCGGTGGTGGAAACCCGATTGTGGCAGTCAAGGTTGAGCTGCGTCAACGCCGAGGCGTAAATGCGGAAGGTTTGCTCTTGCGGAATGCCCGGCAGCAGGCGGGGGTCCAGGCCGTGGATGCCTTCCATGATGATCAATTGGTCAGGCGCGAGCTGGACGACTTCGCCGGGCTCGCTGCGGCCTTCCTTGAAATTGTAGCGCGGCAGTTGAACCTCTTCGCCGCGCAACAACCGGCTGACATCGGAGGCCAGCCGTTCCCGGTCCAGGGCGTCGATGTGCTCGAAATCATAATTGCCGTGCTCATCCCTGGGCGTTTTCTCGCGATCCACGAAATAGTTGTCCAGTTCCAGGGGGAAGGGAGAAAGCCCCTGGGTGAGCAATTGCACCGCCAGGCGCTTGGAAAAGGTCGTCTTACCCGAAGAAGAAGGGCCGGCAATCAACACCACCCGCACCTGATCGCGGCGGTGGGCAATCTGGCTGGCAATATCGGCAATGCGCTGCTCGTGCAGGGCTTCAGCCACCAGCACGATTTCGCGAATGCGCCCGTTCTCCACTGCATCGTTGAGCGCCCCAACGTTGTTGATGCCCAGCCGCCGCAGCCAGTCGCCATATTGCTGAAACGTGGTCAGCAGTTTGGAGGGCCTGCTCATGGGCGGCAGTTCGGTGGGCTTTTCACGTTTGGGGAAGCGCAAAATGAAGCCGTGCCCCGCCTGCACCAAACCAAACCAGCGCAAATAGCCGGTCGAAGGCACCATATAGCCGTGGTGATAATCGAGATACTCGCCAAGGCGGTACACGGTGAGGTAGTCTTTCGTGCGGTGACGCAGCAAACGCACTTTGTCGCCGTGGCCATGTGCCTTGAAATAAGCGATGGCCTCATCCAGGGGCATTTCGCCGCGCACGATGGGCACATCGGCCGCGACCAGTTCCCGCATGCGGGTTTCCAGCCGTTGCAATGCCGCGGCATCCAGCGCGGGCCTGGTGCGGCAGAAATAGCCCCCCGACACCACCGAGTGATCTACGGCGAGGCGCCCCTCGGGGAAGAGTTCCGAAAAGGCAACTTCGAGTAAGAACACTAACGAACGGCGATAAATGCGCATCCCGTCCGAATCGGCCAACGTGACCGGCTGCACGCGAGCCTCCAGCCGCACCGGGTAAGTCAGCTCGTGGAGTTCGTCGTTGACAATAGCCCCCATGAGGGGGGCGGGCAGTTCGTCCACAATCAACGCGAGGAAATCGCCCACAGGGGCCCCGCGCGCCCCGGCAATGACCCGCCCGTCGGGCAGGTGGATTTCTACTTCAGGCGAAGGTTCGACGATGCGGAAGGTGTCTTCGGGCATGGTAGCCTCCTGGTGACCCGCGAAAGCCCGCGGGCGAGATCGGTGCCGCGAGGGCACCACCAATCCTCATTTTTATTGTAACACCGCCGGGCGTGTGGTATATTCCCCCCATGCGCACCCTTCGATGGCTTGGGTTGACCGTTCTGGTTTGGCTGGCGGCCTGTGCGCCCCAGTCCGCGGGCACCCCCGCGGCGGCACGGGCGACGGCGACGCCGACGGCTTTGCCAGCGCCTGTGGTCGTTGCCCTGCCGCAGGCGTTGGAGCCCGCGCGCCCGGCGCTGGAAGCCTGCGCCCGCGAGCACCACCTGCCCCTGGCGGTCTTTGCCCAACCCCAGGAAGCCCCTCCGCCCGCGACGGCCAACCTGCGGCTGTGGTGGGGCGAGGCTCCACCTGAAGGGTGGCGCGCCTACCCGCTGGGCAGCGAGCGGCTGGTGGCCGTGGTCCATCGCGACAACGCCGCGACGCCCGACGAAGCCACCTTACGCCGCATGGTGATCGGGCAGGTACGGGTTTGGGCCAATACTGCGGCCACACCGCCGCCGCTGGCGCTCTGGCTTCCCATGCCAGGCACCGCCGCGCGCACCCGCCTGGATGCCTGGCTGGCGGGCGCGCCGCGCCGAGGCGATGCTGCCCTGGCTCCCTCGCCGCAGGCCATGCTGACCGCCGTGCAAGATGACGCCGCCGCGCTGGGCTTCCTGCCAGCGGCATGGCTGCGGGCTTTTCCAACAAAGGCGCAAGGCGTGCGGACTTTGAACGTCCATCCCCCAGCCTGGCAAGCCCCGCTGCTGGCGCTGCTCAAGCCCCACGCACCGCCTACGGCCGTTGCCCTGGTGGGTTGCCTGCAGCAAGGCCCCGGCCACGCCCTGCTGCAAGCGCGTTATCTTCCTTAAAAAGGCCACCCCCGAGTTTTGCCGCTTTCCCGACGGCGGCTGGTATAATGAAAAGCCATGGCGATTTTGCAAGCAGACGCGTTGGAATTCATTACCCGCTCAGCCGACCAGACCCGGCGGCTGGGATTGCGCCTCGGGAAGCAACTGCGCCCCGGCGATGTGCTCGCGCTGGAAGGCGACCTCGGCGGCGGTAAAACCACCTTCGTCCAGGGGCTGGCGGCGGGTTGGGGCTCTACCGACGCGGTTTCCAGCCCGACGTTCGTGCTGGTCAACGTCTACCAGCGCGGCGACGGTGGACGCCTGTACCATGTCGATGCTTACCGCCTGAGCGGCGCGGCTGAAGCATGGGATCTGGACATTCCATCGCTGGCCGAAGAAGGCCCCCTGGTCGTGGAATGGGCCGATGTGATCACCGAGGCTTTGCCCCGTGAACGGCTTACAGTACGCTTTGTGTGGCTGGGCGAATCTCAACGGGCGTTGACTTTTCACCCTCAGGGCGAGCGGCCCCGGGCGCTGGTGCGCTTATTGCGGGCAGCGATTTTACGGGGCGTGTGAGGGCTTATGCTGTTGGCTGTGGATACTTCAACAACCCAAATTGGCGTGGCCCTGTATGATGGAGCGCGCGTGCTGGCGGAAGCCTACTGGCACAGCGGCCGCCGCCACACGCAGGAACTCGCCCCGCTTGTAGCGCAGGTGCTTCAGCACACCGGCTTCACCCTTGCAGATGTGCAGGCCGTGGGTGTTGCCCTGGGGCCGGGCTCGTTCACCGGGCTGCGCATTGGCCTGGCCTTTGCCAAAGGGTTGGCCGTGGGGCGCGGGATGCCCCTCGTCGGCGTGCCGACTTTGGACGCGGTCGCTGCTGCCGTGCCGCCCGCGGCGGAATTCCCCTCACTGGCTGCAGTGCTGCCTGCGGGGCGGGGGCGGTTGGCGGTGGGGTGGTACACCCAGGCCGAGGGCCGCTGGCAGGCTGCAGGTGAGCCAGAAATCTTTACGGCAGAGACCTTAGCCCAACGCATTCGCAAGCCCACGGTGGTGTGCGGCGAACTCACCGCCGAGGAACGCGCCCGCCTTGCACGCAAATACAAAACCGTGCACCTGCCATCGCCCGCAGCCTGCGCCCGCCGACCGGCTTTCCTGGCCGAACTCGCCTGGCAACGCTGGCAACAAGGGCAAACTCACGCCGCGGCCGCGCTCGCTCCCATTTACCTGCACACTGGCACCCCCATCCCGGCATGATGGTGACCATCCGCCCGATGGAAGATGCCGACATACCGGCAGTGCAGGCCCTCGACCGTCAGGCCTTCGCCCTCCCATGGCCGCCTTCCGCCTATGCCCACGAACTGCACCACAGCCCGCATTCACGGCTGTGGGTGGCCGAGGTTGAGGGGCAGGTGGTGGGCTTTATCGTGCTGTGGCTCATCCTCGATGAAGCGCACGTCGCGACCTTAGCGGTACATCCCGATTTTCGGCGGCGAGGCATCGCCCGCCGTCTGCTGGAAACTTTGCTCACGGCGGCGCGAGAAGCCGGGGCGCGGCTGGCGACGCTGGAAGTGCGCGCCGGAAACCTTCCCGCGCAGGCCCTCTACCGGCATTACGGCTTCCGGGAAGTAGGCCGCCGCCCCAAATATTACACCGACAATGGCGAAGATGCGCTCATCATGACCGTGATGCTGGACTCCCCGGCAGAATTTCCCGCAGAAGGAGACCAAGCCCATGAACGCTGAGCAGATTTTGAGCGAAGTGGCGCAGGAAGTCAGCGCCTGCACCCAATGCCCTTTGCACCTGGCGCGCCGCAAAGCCGTGCCGGGGGAAGGCCCGGCCAACGCTGAAATTATGTTCATCGGCGAGGCGCCGGGCTTTCACGAAGATGTGCAGGGGCGGCCTTTTGTCGGCGCGGCGGGGCAGTTTTTGGACGAGCTGCTGGAAGGCATTGGCCTCAAGCGGGAGGAAGTTTACATCACCAACGTCATCAAATGCCGCCCGCCGGGCAACCGCGATCCCGAGCCGGAAGAACTTGCCGCGTGCGCGCCTTACCTCGACCGCCAAATCCAGGCCATTCACCCCAAGGTTATCGTGACCTTAGGGCGGTTCTCGATGGCGAAGTTTGTGCCCAATGCCAAAATCAGCCAGATTCACGGACGCCCGTTCAAAGTGCGCGGCCAGTTGGTCGTGCCCATGTATCACCCGGCGGCGGCGCTGCATCAACCTTCCCTGCGGCGGGTGGTGGAAGCCGATTTTGCCCAACTGCCGGAACTCATCCGCCGGGCGGCTGAAATTCCCGAAACCGAACTGGAAGCCCCACCCGAGAAGAAACAACCCAAGCAACTTTCGCTTTTCTAAAGCGAGGAGCCGCCTGTGTCCCACTATTTGGTCACCGGCGTGGCCGGTTTCATTGCTTCGCGCGTGGCCGAAATGCTGCTGGAAGCAGGGCATACGGTGGTGGGGGTAGACAACCTCAACGATGCCTATGACCAACGCCTGAAAGACTACCGCCTCGCGCGGCTGACCCGCCGCGCGGGGTTCGTTTTTCACACCCTTGACATTACCGACCGGGATGCCGTGTTCGCCCTGGGCGAAGAGCACGCTTTCGATGCCGTCATCAACCTGGCGGCGCGAGCGGGCGTGCGTTACAGCGTCGAAAATCCTTGGGTGTATCTCGAAACTAACGCCACCGGTGTGCTCAATTTGCTGGAAATGAGCCGCCGCGCCGGGGTGCCCAAGTTCGTCCAGGCGTCCACTTCCAGCCTCTACGGCGAAGGCAACGCGGTACCTTACCGGGAAGACGCCAATACCGACCGTGTGCTTTCCCCCTACGCGGCCAGCAAGAAGGCCGCCGAGGCCCTCTGCTACACCTATCACCGTCTCTATGGGCTGGATGTGACCGTCTTTCGCTATTTCACTGTTTACGGTCCCGCAGGCCGTCCCGATATGGCGCCCTTCCGCTTCATTCAATGGATTAGCGAAGGCCGCCCCCTGCGGCTGTTTGGGGATGGTTCGCAATCGCGCGATTTCACCTATGTGGACGATATTGCCCGCGGCACCTTGCTCGGCCTGAAACCTCTGGGCTATGAGGTCATCAACCTGGGCAATGACCGGCCTTACACGGTCAGGGAACTCATTGCGCTCATCGAGCGCGCCGTAGGGCGGAAGGCCAACATTGTGCATGAGCCCCGCCACCCTGCCGATGTGGAAACCACCTGGGCCAGCATCGAAAAGGCCCGTCGCCTGCTGGGGTGGGAGCCGACCATTTCGCTACCGGAAGGCATTCAGCGCACGGTGGCGTGGTATCAGGCCGAGCGGGCATGGGCTGCGCAGATTTCCACAGGAGCATAACGTGGCAACCTTGCAGTTTCAACGGTGGCGTGCTGTGTGGAACGAAGAAAGCCCCTTGTGGAATCTCGTCGCGGCGGGGGGTGTGGCCGCCTTTGCAGCGGTTGCGGGTTATTTTGCCCACCATCAGCAGCCCGTGTTAGACGAAGGCACCTATCTCTACAAAGGCTTACTTTTCGCGCGCGGCGTCTATCAGCCGCTTCAACCCAACGGGCCGTGGTCCAATCACATGCCGCTTTCGTTTCTGATTCCGGGGTATGTGCAAAAGTGGTTTGGGCCGGGGCTGGAGGTGGGGCGCTATTTTGCGATTTCCGCCGCGGTGGTGATGTTGCTGGGCCTGTGGCTGCTGGTGCGCCGTTTGACCAACCGGCGCTGGGCGGCTGCTGCCGTGTGGGCTTTTGTCGCCATGCCCACCGCGGCGAGGGTGTACAGCCTGGCCATTTCCCAGCCCCTGGTGGCAGCCATGTTCGTGTGGGTGCTGGCGCTGATGGCCGACGAGCGCCCTGCCAAATGGCAATTGGCGCTGAGCGGCTTGCTGGCTGGCGTCATGGTGATGACACGCCTCAACATGGCGATTGCGTGGGGGATAGTGGGGCTTTTTGTGACCTGGCTATGGCGACGGCGCAGCGTGTGGTTTTGGGGCGCTTCCCTGGCTGTTGTGCTTGGCCTGCACGCCTTGTATTGGCCGCGCATCGTGTGGCTGTGGGCGCGCTGGTTGCCCTCGTGGGTGCATTTGCCTGCTCAGTTCAGCATAGATCTCAGCCATGCACCGCAGGCTGCGGTGACCTCGGTGAGCATGTGGCAACGGCTACGGGCACTAAGCAACGCTCTCATGGCCTGGCCCCTGGCGTGGGCAGGCCTTTTCGCCGGCATGGCGGCAGGGACGGCCACACGGCCGTCACCCCAGGCTTTCCCTCGACGCGCCCTGGGGGCCGGGGTTGTGCTGGCCTGGGCACTCGCGCTGCTCCACGCCTGGGCCTCGGTGGGGAAATCGTATTGCGTGGACTGTTTCACGCCTTACAACGGCTTTTATGCACCGTTGATGGTCGCTGTGGGGGCAGTAGGGTTGCACCAGGCGTGGGAAAACCCGCCCCAGCGGCGTGTGACGCAAGCGTTGACGGCTTTGCTTTTCGCGGTCCTGGCATCCAGCAATTTTCCTGCTTTGCTGGATGCGCTTTCGCACACTTTCCAGCGCCTTGGCTTCCATGCCGGCGAGGTTTTCTTGCGACGAATCATTGCCTGGCCGCATTTCCACGTGTTTCCCCACCTGTCTATGCCTGAGGCGGGGCGGGTGTTCTGGACACTTGTGCTGCTTGTGGGCTTCCCTGGGGCGGCCTGGCTGGTGAGGCGACGGCATTTTGCCCCCCGGCGTGCCGGGCTTATGGGGCTGGCTGCGTTGGCGTTGCTCTCGCCTCTTCCTTTGCTGAGCGGCGCGTGGCGGCCTTACGACTGTGCCCCCGATGTGCTCACCGTTCACCGCCAGGCGGCTGAGGCCCTTGCGCGCGCCATCCCGCCTGAGGCCACGGTGTACTGGGCAGCCTATCCACCCACCGTACTGCTCCGCACGCGCGGCATCAGGGTGTTTCCCCAACAACTCAACGACCATTACAATTTCCGCAACGGCGGCGACCCGCAAATCCTGGCTTCGTGGGGTTATTGGAACCCAACGTTGGCGCGGCAATGGCTTGCACAGGCCGATGTGGTGATTACGGATGAGCATGTGTTGCTCGACGGTCCGCCGCCGCCTTTCGAGGCCGCCGGCTTTGCCATTCGCCAGGAGATATCCTTAGTGCCGGAATGTCTGGGGCGGCAGGGTAAATTGGAAATCATGCTGAGGAGCAAGCCATGAAAATCTCGGTGGTTATCCCGGTTTATAACGAGCGCGAGAATTTGCCGCTGCTGGACAAAGCGCTGCACAAGGCGTTGGCTGATTGCCGCTATCCGTGGGAGGCCGTGCTGGTGGACGACGGCAGCACCGATGGCAGTGCCGAGGTGCTGGAGCGCCTCGCGGCAGAAGATCCTGCCCGGATGCGGGTGGTGTTCCTGCGGCGCAATTTTGGGCAAACGGCGGCCATTGCTGCCGGCATTGACCACGCTACAGGCGACCTCATCGTACTCATGGACGCCGATTTGCAGAACGACCCGCGCGATATCCCCCGGCTGGTTGCGAAAGTGGAAGAAGGTTACGATGTGGTCAGCGGGTGGCGAAAAGACCGCCACGATGCTTTTCTCACCCGGGTGCTGCCTTCCCGCATCGCCAATGCTCTGATTTCATGGGTCACCGGCGTGCACCTGCACGATTATGGCTGCACGCTGAAGGCCTATCGCCGTGAAGTGCTGGAAGGCTTCCGCCTCTATGGCGAGATGCACCGCTTCATCCCGGCCTATGCGGCTTCGGTGGGGGCGCGCATCACCGAAATGCCGGTGCGCCATCACCCGCGCCAGTTTGGCAAGTCGAAATATGGCCTCATGCGCACGTTGAAGGTGATTTTGGATTTGTTCACGGTGAAATTCTTGCTGAGCTATTTCCACAAGCCCATTTACCTCTTTGGTGGCATGGGGCTGGCGCTGATTTTGCCCAGCAGCGGGTTGCTGGTGTTCCTCATCATTCGGCGCATTTTCTGGCATGTGGCGCTGTTTACCTCGCCACTCTTTCAATTGAGTTTGATGTTCATCATTTTGGGCTTTCAATCCATTTTGATGGGGCTGATTGCAGAATTATTGGTACGCACCTATCACGAAGCACAAGGGAAGCCCACCTACACCGTGCGGCGGGTGTTGAACCCTGCTTCCAGGCAATAGGCCATGCGAATTTTGGTGCTTGTTCACGAATACCCGCCGGTGGGGGGCGGGGGCGGCAAAGTGGCGCAGGATGTCGCCCGCGGGTTAGTCCAGCGCGGGCACGAGGTGCGCGTGCTCACGGCCCATCACGGCAGCCTGCCCCGCCGCGAGACCGACGGGGGTGTGGAAGTCTTTCGACTGCGGTCATGCCGCCGGGAAGCCTTCCGCGCTGACCTGCGGGCGATGGGATGCTACGTGGCCGCTGCGGTGGCGGCAGGGGCGCGCATGGCCCGGCGCTGGAAGCCCGATGTCGTTCATGCGCATTTTGCCGTCCCCGCGGGCGCGGCAGCATGGGGGCTCGCCCGGCTGACCGGCGTGCCGTATGTGCTCACCGCGCACCTTGGCGATGTGCCCGGCGGTGCGCCAGAAAAGACCAGCCGCTGGTTCCGCTGGCTTGGCCCGTTCATCCGTCCCATCTGGCAAGGGGCGGCTCAAATCAGCGCGGTGAGCGAGTTCACCCGCCGCCTGGCCCAGGGGCACTATCCGGTGAACATTCGGGTGATTCCCAACGGCGTGGAAGTCGAAGCCCTGCGCCCCCGCGAGTTCCGCCTGCACCAGCCGCCTCACATTCTTTTCGCCGGGCGCTTTATGCCGCAGAAAAACCCGCACCAGGTAGTGCGCGTGTTGAGCCGCCTGCGTGACCTGCCGTGGCGCTGTACCATGTTGGGCGACGGCCCTTTGCGCGCCGAAGTGGAAGCCGCCGTGCAGGCCGAGGGCCTGGCTGCGCGCTTTGCCTTCCCGGGGTGGGTCACCCCGCAACAGGTGCTGGCGCGTTTCGACGAAGGCGACATTTTGTTCATGCCTTCCCGCAGCGAAGGGCTGCCTGTGGTGGGGGTACAGGCGTTAGCCAAGGGGCTGGCCATCGTCGCGGGGGCGGTGGGCGGCTTCCTGGATGTGGTGGCTGATGGAGAAAACGGCTTTCTCATCCTGCCCGACGACACCGAGGCAGCCGAGGCAGCCTTGCGCCGTTTACTCACCCAGCCGGAGCGTTTGCGCGCTTTCCGGGAAGCCAGCCTGCAGCGGGCTCGCCGCTTTGACCTTGCTGCCGTGGTCGCGGCTTATGAAAACATGCTGACCCAAGCCATACTGCTGTGAGGAGAACCTTGCGCCTGAGTTTCAATTTTCACGACATTGTTGCCCTGGAAATCGACGCCGATGAGGCGTCGGCGGCGTTCTTTCAGGCCGAATACCGCCCTTATCTTGGGGCTTCCTCTCTGCCCGGCACGCCGCGGGTGCGCCTCATGGTGCAACGCGGCGCCCCCCGCACGGCTCCAGCCCCCTGGACGCGTTGGACGCACAAATTTTTAGCCCGCTGGGCTTACCGCATTCGGCTGGGTGAAGACGAGGTGCTCATCGAGGCCGTGGGCAATCGCTGGGCGATTCCGATGGTGCATCACATGTTAGTGCACCCTTCCTTGCGCTATCTGGCCGCGCATCGCGGGGTGCTGATGCTGCACGCCGGTGCAGTGGCCTTCAATGGCCGCAGCCTGTTGTTTACCGGCCACGGCGGGGTTGGGAAGACCACGACCGTCTCGGCTTTGTTAGCCGATGACGGGGCAGGCCTTGCCCTCCACGCCGACGACTATGTGTTCGTAACGCCCCAGGGGGAGACTTTTTCTTACCTCACGCGCGCCCATCTTTATCAACCGTTGCTTTCGTGGGTGCCTGTGCTGCGGGCGCGGCTAACGGTTGAAGAACGCATTCGCCTGCGTGTGCTGGGCGCTATCCGCCGTTGGAGCCGGGATCGCATCAAATGGCCTGTGCGCATGGCGCAGGATCGGCTATGGCCCGAGGTGCCCCATGCCCGGCAGGCCCACCTCGCCGCGGTGGTGTGGCTGGCGCGGGGGCAGGGCCCTCGCGCGACCCTGGCCCCCTTTACCCCCACCATGCAAGACCGGCAAGATTTGTTAGCCATGAACTTTTATGAAGCCAGACACTTCATCGCTTTGCTGGAAGCCCAGGAGAGCAAAGCCAAAGCGGACATTGCTGTCTGGCGAGAGCGTGAGGCGGCATTGCTCAAACAGCTGCTCGACGGCGCGCCTTCTTACCGCCTGGCGTTGCCGCGTGAGGGGCGCGATTTGTCATTCTTGCCCGCGCTGAAGCAATTGGTGAGCCCATGAAACATTACGCTGCCTGGGGCAAAACCGCTGGCACGGTGGTTTCACTGCTTTTGCTGCTCTGGCTGCTGAGTCAGCAACCCTGGGCCACGTTGTGGGCCGCCATACGGAGGCTTTCCCTGCCGGCCCTGGTTGGGGCATGGATGCTCTATGGCGCGGGGATGGTGATTAATGCCTGGCGATGGCACATACTCTTGCGCGGCGTCGATCTTCCGGTTTCATGGTGGAAAGCAGTACGCCTGACCTTTGCCGGCGCTTTTGCTTCCAACTTTCTGCCTTCGACCATCGGCGGCGACGCTTTACGCGTCACCGGCATTTTAGACGCCGCCGACGCCGAAAAAGCGTTAGCCTCAGTCGTTGTCGACCGCGCCCTCAATGTGGTGGCAATGTATAGTTTCCTGCCGCTGACATGGCGAACTTACGGCGCGTTCCTGCCCGCTTTGGGACGCTTCAACGGCGCTGCTCCCGCTGGCGCGATGGCATGGGTGGGAGAAAATAAGCGGGTGAGGGCGTGGTTGGTGCGCTTTCGTCAGGCGCTGGCGATGTGGGGACGGACGCCCCGCACCCTGGCAGCAGGTCTGGCCATTGCATGGCTTTCGCTTGTCCCCCCCTTTACAGCAACCTGGCTGCTGGCAGTGGCGCTGGGCATTCCCGTGGCGTGGTATCAGGTTGCCGGGGCTACAGTGCTTTCGTATACGGCGGCCTTGTTGCCCGTGTCGCTCAACGGCTACGGGGTGCGGGAAGTCACCATTGTAGGGCTATACACTGCGTTGGGGGCAACCAGCGGCCAGGCGCTGACCCTCGCGGTAGCCACACGTTTTCTGATGATGCTGGTCACGCTCATTGGCGCGCCGTGGGTGAGCAATGCAATCCCCGGAAAGCATCCTCCTGAAAATGACAGCGGGGACTAAGAATCACCGCAGATGCCAGGCAACATCGCCTTCCAGGGGAAGACGTGAGACCGTTCAGCCCTTGGGGGGCGCATGAAAGGTTCAGGAGTTACCCGGTTCCCCCGGTGCATGTCACCGCGAGGCGGGCTGAGCGGCGTCAAAGCCCGCCGAAGCGCCTGGGCTGAGCGTAGCCGAAGCGCCCGGGCTGAGCCGCAGACGAAGTCGTCTCCCGCACGGGGTAGGAGGTTGCTTCGCCGCACCGCGGCTCGCAATGACATCAGATAGACGGTCTTGCAAGGCCACTGTGTCCCCCAAAAACGCCCCAACGCCTGTCCTGACCTCAAATTTTTCCTTGACACTTTGCCCACTTGTGATACAATGATACAAAGATACTTTGATACTTTCGGCCAGAAAGGAGCGGTTTGTGTCAGCGCCCTTGCGTCGCCTGCCGCTGGAGATCGATTTCCGCCAGCGCCTCCCCATCACAGAGCAGATTCGCAACCAGATTCGCGTGCTCATCAGCCGCGGCGTGCTGCGGCCAGGCGACCAGTTGCCCACGGTGCGCCAATTGGCCGCCGATTTGCGCATCAATTTCAATACCGTGGCGCGGGCCTACCGTTTGCTGGAAGAAGACGGGTTGATTTCAGTACAACACGGGCGAGGCACTTTTGTGCTGGCGCCCGCTTCGCCCCAGGCTGAGGCTTCCCTCAAGCGCGAGACTCTGCGGCTGCTGGCGCGCCAACTGGCAGCCCAGGCGCGCGAGATGGGATTTACCCCGGATGAGGTGGTAGCCGCCCTGCGGCGCGCCTGGCAGGAAGACGAACCGCCGTGATACCCTCCTGGCCTGACCATGTCCAGACGTCCGTTGTCACGCGATTCACTTCTCTTCCTGTGGAGGTTCATCATGCCTAAAAAGTTCATGTCATCCAAAGCCAAAGCGGCTAACCCTTCGCACATTGCACCGGTGGCGCTGCTGGCCTTCTTCGTGCTGGAAAGCATTGCCGTCGGCGGGGCATTGTGGCTACAACCCCATGATGGCGACACGGTGGCTGGCATTTGGGTGGGCTTCTTCACCGCCGCCGCCCTTTACATCTTGTTTTCCTGGCACATTGCCAATCAGTGGGAAAAAGCCGTGGTGTTGCGCCTGGGCAGGTTCCGCGGTCTGTATGGGCCGGGGCTGTTCTGGATTGTGCCCGTGGTGGACACGATTGCCACCTGGATTGACCAGCGCGTGATGGTCACACCGTTTCGGGCCGAAAAAACGCTCACCAAAGACACCGTGCCGGTGGATGTGGATGCGGTGTTGTTTTGGATGGTCTTCGATGCCGAAAAGGCAGCGCTGGAAGTGGAAGATTACCAGGCCGCGGTTTCGTGGGCCGCGCAAACTGCGTTACGGGAAATCATCGGCCAAAAGGAACTGGCCGAAATTCTCACCGGGCGCGCCGCGATGGACGAGGAATTGCAACGCATCATCGATGAGCGCACCACGCCGTGGGGTGTAAGCGTGCAGTCAGTGGAAATCCGCGACATTGTGATCCCGCCCAATTTGGAAGAAGCCATGAGCCGCCGCGCCCAGGCCGAGCGCGAGCGCCAGGCACGGGTGATTTTGGGGCAGTCGGAAGTGGAGATTGCCGAGAGCTTTTCCGAAGCCGCGAAAGCCTATGCCGAGAACCCGACCGCGCTTCACCTGCGGGCCATGAACATGTTGTTCGAAGGGTTGAAAGAGAAAGGCGCGCTGGTCATAGTACCCAGCAGCGCCGTTGAGACGATGAACCTGGGCGGGCTGAGCGGCCTGATTTCGCTAAGCGGCCAGCAGGCAACGATGCAGGAACCTCCCTCGGCAGCGGGAAATGCAGCCGGGGGCACGGCCTCTGCCGCCGAGGCGAGTCACCAGCCTGCGGGATAACGCTTTTCCAACGTTTCACGTGAAACCCGCGGGCAGCGTTCGCAAGCACTGTTTCATGTGAAACACTTTCGCAAGGAGGTTGCCATGAGCAATAAAGCAGCACTTGGCTGGATGGCGGCAATTTTGGCCGCAATGATTGCTGTCACGGCGGTGGCTTACCCCCATTTGCCCGCCGTGATGACGACCCATTGGGGCATCAATGGACAGCCCAACGGCACCATGTCCCGCTTTTTGGGGGCGTGGATGGTGCCTTTGCTGAGCATTGGCCTGGCGGCTTTGCTCTGGGTCGTGCCTGCCATCGATCCCCGCCGCCGAAACTACGCCGCGTTTCGTACGACTTACAATGCCTTCGTCGTCGGCATAGTGGCTTTTCTGGCCTATGTGGATTTCATCAGCCTGGCCTGGAACCTGGGCTATCGCCTCCCCATTGGGCGGGCGCTGGCACCAGCGTTAGGCGCGATCTTCGTGGCTTCGGGGTGGCTGATCCGTAAAGCCCGCCCGAATTGGTTTGTGGGCATTCGCACCCCCTGGACGCTTTCCAGCCCTACGGTATGGGAGAAAACCCACCGGCTGGCCGCACCGGCTTTCATGGTTTCAGGCCTCGTTACTGCCCTGGGCGCACTTTGGGAGCCGCTGATGTGGCTGGGCGTGGTCCTGGTGCTGGCGGCTGCCGTAGGTGTGGTGATTTATTCCTACCTTGCCTACGAGGCCGAACAAAAACACAGCGAATAACTCCCCGCCAGCCTCAACTGCATTGCTTTGCCGCAAGGGCATTTTGGTTGCCCTTGCGGCTTTTTTGTGCTATCCTAACCCCTGCGTTTGCTTTGGAGGTAGCGATGGAACCCCTTTTGATCCCCACGGCTGAACCGTTTTTCTTCCCCGGGAATCCCACGGCTTGCTTGTTGATTCACGGCTTCACGGCAACGCCGCGCGAAATGCGCGGCCTGGGTGAATATCTGCATCAGACTTACGGCTACACGGTGTTGGGCATCCGGCTGGCAGGGCATGCCACTACACCGGAAGACATGGCACACATGCGCTGGGAAGACTGGCTGGCCTCAGCCGAGGACGGCTGGCACTTACTGCGCAGCGCGGGGCACCAGCGCATTGCAGTGATTGGCCTCTCGATGGGCGGCGTTGTGGCCTTGCTGCTGGCGGCTTACAAACCGGTGATGGCAGTGGCGAGCATGGCCGCGCCCTATTCACTGGAAATCACCCCGCGCGAGCGGCTGCTGGGGCTGGTGCGGCCTTACTTTCCCAAAGGGGAGGGGAAGGTGTATGATCCGGAAGGTTTTCGTGGACGAGTGGCCTACCCGGTCAACCCGGCCCGCAGCGCGCTGGAACTGGTCAAAATGCTGGGCGTGCTGCGGGAAGCCCTGCCCACGGTGAAGGCGCCGGCGCTGGTGCTGCATTCCCGCAACGACCGCTATGTGCAGCCGGAAAACGCCGAACGCATCTACGCCGCTTTGGGAAGCCCCCGCAAGCAGCTGGTGTGGGTGGAGCGTAGCAGCCACGTGGTAACCCTGGACGCGGCGCGAGAAGAGGTGTTTCGTGCCGTGGGACAGTTCGTGGCAGCAGCAGCACTGCAATCTGCGGGCGAGGAGACAGCCCCTCCCCCCAAAGCCGACGCCAGGGAGGACGCATGAACCGCGACCTGCGCCTTTTGAGCGTTTCCCTCTTCATCTGGGGCATTGGCGAAGGGCTTTTCTTTTACTTTCAACCCCTGTATTTGCAGAAACTGGGGGCTTCTCCAGAAATCATTGGGGTCATTTTAGGTATTGGCGGCCTGGTGCTCAGCCTCTCCCACATTCCGGCAGGGGCAGCCGCCGACCGCTTTGGACGCCGCCCCGTGATGTGGGCTTCGTGGTTCACCGGCCTGGTGGCCGCGTGGACGATGGCGCTGGCGCGCTCGTTGCCCGTGTTTGCCGTGGGCGCGGTGCTTTACAACCTTTCGGCATTCGTGATTGCCCCGCTGAACAGTTACGTCACCGCGGCGCGGGGGCGCTGGAGCGTGCAGCGGGCGCTGACGATCACCTCGGCCTCGTTCAATGCCGGGGCAGTGCTGGGCTCGCTCGCGGGCGGGCAGGTCAGCCAACGGCTGGGGCTCTCGACCATTTATCAGGCGGCGGCGTTCATTTTCATGGTATCGGTCGCGGTGGTGCTTTTCATCCGCCCGCAGCCGGTTGTGGCTTCTGACCCTGCCGAAAAGGCTGCCAACGGGCGGCGCTTCTCGCCACGGTTTTGGGCATTCATGGGGTTTGTGTTCGTGGTGATGTTAGTGCTTTACCTGCCGCAGCCGCTGGCGCCCAATTTCCTTCGCGATGTGCGCCACGTTTCCCTGGGCGATATTGGCACTTTAGGCGCGCTGGCTCGCGGCGGGATGGTGGTCATCAGCCTGGTGCTGGGCAGTTTCGGCGCGTGGGAAGGCTTTTTACTGGCGCAGGTTTCGGGGGGGCTGTTTGCGTTGTTAATCTGGAAGGGCAGCAGCATGTGGATGTATAGCGCGGCCTACTTCTTCGCAGGCGGTTATTGGGCCTCAAAGGCCATGGCCGCGGCAGAGGTACGCAGCATGGTGAGCGAAGCCGCGATGGGGCTGGCATACGGCCTCAACGAAACCATGGGGGGGCTGGCGGTGTTCCTGGCCTCTACCCTGGCAGGGTGGATGTACGCCCGCTCGCCGGAAAGCGCCTTCCGCTGGGCAGTGTGGCTGCTACCGCTGTTGCTTCTGGGGAACTTACCCTTTCATCCTCACTGGCGCAAACCTGAAATTTCCCAAAACTAACTGCAAAACTTGTACTATTTGAGCAAAAAGAACGGCCTCCCTTGTGGTTTTAGCAAAAAACAAGGGAGGCCGCGGGCTTCTCGCGCAGAAGCGCAGGGTTAGACTTTCGCCAGGGCGTTTTCCAGGTCGGCGAGAATGTCTTCAGTGTTTTCGATGCCCACCGAGAGGCGCACCAACCCATCGGTGATTCCCATGGCCTCGCGCTCTTCTTTGGGCACCCCTGCATGGGTCATGCTGGCCGGATGCTCGATGAGGGTATCGACGTTGCCCAGGCTGACGGCCAGGGTTGCCAGACGGACGTGCTCCATCAGAGCCACCCCGGCCTCCAGGCCACCTTTGAGTTCAAACGAAAGCATGCCGCTGTAGCAGTGCATTTGCTTTTTGGCGACTTCGTGCCCCGGAAAACTTTCCAGACCGGGGTACATCACCCGGGCGACTTTGGGGTGTTTTTCCAAAAACTGGGCTACAGCCATGCTGTTTTCGCAATGTCGCTGCATTCTAACCTCAAAAGTCTTCAAACCAATGTTCGTCAGCCAGGCATCGAAGGGGCTGGGGGAGGTGCCCACGCTCTTGAGCACGCTCTTGAAGTCGGTGCGCATGAATTCCAGATGAGGGCTGACGACCGCCCCGCCTACCACCACCCCGTGGCCGGTAATGTATTTGGTGGTGGAGTGTAAAACAATATCAGCGCCCAAAGTAAGCGGGCGCTGACAGTAAGGGGTGGCAAAGGTGTTGTCCACACACATCCACGCGCCATGCTGGTGGGCAATTTCCGCCACGCCCGCAAGGTCGGTAACGCCCATCGAGGGATTGGCCGGCGTCTCAACATAAGCCAGCCGCGCCTCAGGATGTTTTTCAAAGGCGGCAGCCCAACTGTCCAGGCTGGCACCTTCCACCCACACCACCCGAATGCCGATGCGGGGGGCAATGGTGTGCAGGAATTCGAACGTGCCGCCATAGACGACTTCTTGCGCAATGACGGTATCGCCGGCTTTGGCCCGTGCCATGATGGCGGTGCTCACTGCCCCCATGCCGGTCGAAAGCACCCAGCCGGCGACCAGTTCATCGAGGCTCTTTTCGGGGTGCTGACGGAGCAGGTCATAGGCTTCCAGGGCTGCAATTTTGCGGGCCAGGTGCTTGCTGTTGGGGTTCCCGATGCGGGTGTAAATGTAGCCTTCCCCCTTGCCGGCAAAAAGGGCTGCACCGGTGGCAACATCGGGGAAACTAAACGTCGAGGTTTGATAAATTGGGGTCACGTGGGCATGGTTGGGGTCTTGCCCTTCGCCCACGTGGACGGCCAGGGTGCTCATACCCAGGCGCGACCAGTCCATCTCTGCATGGCTCATCTTGATCTCCTTACGTTTTCGAAGATTAGAAGGGGTTTGACGCCGCGCGATTGGCGGCTTCGCGGGAAACCCGCGGGTTACACCTGGAGGATGTGCTGCATGGGTGAGGCCTGTGAGGGGTTGCGGGGAAGCACGACGACCATCGTGGTGCCTTTGCCTTCTTCGCTTTCGGCCCAGATGGTGCCGCCGTGGGCTTCGGCCATGGCTTTGGCAATGGCGAGCCCCAGTCCCAGCCCTCCGTGGCGGCGGGTGAGGTGCTTTTCAACCTGATAAAAACGCTCGAAAATCCGGCGCAGATCTTGCGCTGGAATACCAATGCCGGTATCGGTGACCAGAATTTGAAGATAGTCTTGCAAAGGCTGCAAGGCCACCTCCACACGCCCACCGGGGTCGGTAAACGTGAGGGCGTTGCGCAGCAGGTGGCGCAGCAACACCCGGATTTTTTCGGGTTCCACTTTGGCGGGGGTAGAGGTTTGTGGGAGGTGGAGTTCCAGCCGAATATGCCGCTCGGCAGCCTGGGGCTGGAAGGCCGCGACGACTTCCTGTAACAGGGCGTTCAAGTCAATGCGCTGCAAGCGAAGCACCGTGCGGCCTTGCTGGTAGTTTTCGATTTGGCTAAGTTCTTCAACAATATCTTTCAGCCGGAGGGCTGCCCGCGTGAGGGTTTGCATCGGCCCTTTGTAAGGCTCGTCGAGCACTTCTTGCAAATGGGTCGCGTAGCCCAAAATGATGCCCAGGGGGGTACGCAATTCATGAGAGGCAATGGCAATAAAGTCAGACTTCATCTGGTCGACTTTTTGCAATTCTTCATAGGCCTGGCGGGCTTCCTTCATCAGGCGCGCATTGTGGAGGGCAATGGCTGCATGGGCGGCCAGGGTTTGCAGGGTTTCGGCATCTTCGGCAGTGAAGCCGCCAGGTTTGTTGAGGGCTTCCAACACACCCAGGGGGCGTCTTTCCAGCAACAGCGGCACGGCGATGAGGTTGCGGGTGGTAAAGCGCAAAGCGTGGTCTACCTGCTGAAAATGCTGCGGCGAGCGCGCGACGTTGGCTTCGATGATCGGCTTGCGTTGGGCTAAGGCTTTCCCCGCAATGCTGCCCCGCAACGGAACGGCCTGATCTTTGAGGCGTTCCCAATGCCCCGGCGTCGCGGCGGCAAAATGGAGTTGGTTGCTTTCCTCATCGTAGAGTAAAATAGAGGCGGCTTCGCTCTTGGTGAGTTCCATTGCCGCCTGGATGACCGCTTTTAGCACTGCCTGGGGTTCCAGGGTGGTACTCAAGGTGCGGCTGACTTCCAACAGCCGTTCCAGGCGATGGACGCGGTCGTGGGTGCGCATGGGAAAATCCTCCACAGCGAGATTATAGCATAGCAGGAGCCTTTGTAGCGTGCGGTGGGATGGGTGCCCGGCCCACCCACGCCGACTTTACCCCAATTTTTCAGGAGGCAGCACATCATGGGAGACAAGAAAGTCCGTGTAGCCATCATTGGCGTAGGCAACTGCGCCTCGGCTCTCGTCCAGGGGGTGCATTTCTACCGCAACGCCAAAGACGACGACATCGTGCCCGGCCTGATGCACGTCAACCTGGGGGGGTATCACATCAGCGATATCGAGTTCACCGCCGCCTTTGACATCGTCGATACCAAAGTGGGCAAAGACCTCTCGGAGGCCATTTTCGCCTACCCCAACAACACCTATAAATTCGCCGATGTACCGCATCTGGGCGTGCCAGTTTATCGCGGCATGACCCACGACGGTCTGGGGAAGTATCTCTCGCAGGTTTTGAAGAAAGCCCCTGGCCCCACTGCTGACATTGTCAAAATCCTCAAAGACACCGGCACCGACGTGGTCATCAACTTCCTGCCTGTGGGCTCGGAAATGGCGACCAAATGGTACGTCGAGCAGGTGCTGGAAGCCGGAACCGCTTTCGTGAACGGCATTCCGGTGTTCATTGCCAGCTCGGAATATTGGGCCAAACGCTTCCGAGACCGTGGCCTGCCCATCATTGGCGACGACATCAAATCGCAGGTCGGTGCCACGATTCTCCACCGCACGCTCACCACCTTGTTTGTCGACCGGGGTGTGCGCGTCGACCGCACCTATCAACTGAACTTTGGCGGGAACACCGATTTCCTCAACATGCTGGAACGCGAACGGCTGGAATCCAAGAAAATTTCCAAAACCGGCGCGGTGACCAGCACCCTGCCTTATGAAATTGCGCCGGAGAACATTCACGTCGGCCCCAGCGACTACGTGCCCTGGCTGACCGACCGCAAATGGGCTTACATTCGCATGGAAGGCACAACCTTCGGCGAGGTGCCGCTCAATGTGGAAGTCAAACTGGAAGTGTGGGATTCCCCCAATTCGGCAGGGGTGATGATCGACGCCATCCGCTGCGCCAAGTTGGGGCTGGACCGGGGCCTGGCGGGGCCGCTCATTGGCCCGGCATCTTACTTTATGAAGACGCCACCCAAGCAGTTCCGCGACGATGTGGCCCGCGAGATGACCGAAGCGTTCATCCGGGGCGAAGAGATGCCCGAGCCATAAGCCGCGCGGCGGACAGTGCGGTACAATCAGGGCATGAACACCCTGCTCGGCAAGTTGGCGCTGGTCGCGGCGGTGGCAGGCATGGTGTTGCTGGGGTGGGGGCTGTGGCCCCCGCCGCGGCACGCCTATGCCGCCGAACTGGGCCCCGCGCGGGTGGTTTTCACGGTGCCTACGGCCATGCACCTGGGCGACGCTCTTGTGGCTCGCCTGGAAGTCTTCCCTGCCGCGGCTTCGCCCTCACCGGAAGCCAGCAACGCGCCGCCGTTGCGCCAGCTGGCAGCGCGGCTGACGTTCAACGGCGTGCAGGTGGAACCGCCGGGGGAAGTCAACCTGACGCTTGGGCAGAAAGCCCCCGCGCGCCTGACCTGGCGCCTGAAGGCCCTGGCGGTGGGCGACGACGTGGGTAGTTTTTGGATGTATCAGGTTTTTCCCGATGGCAGCCGTCGGGCACGCCTGAGCTATCCACTGCATTTGCAGGTAAGCACTTTCATGGGGTTGAGCAGTTCAGAAGCCCGGTTGTTGGGCCTTTTCGCCGTGTTCGTCGCGGCGGTGCTCGCGTTTGCGGCGCGGCGGCAGTAACACCCCGCGCCGCCCTATGGTACAAAAGGAGTTGTGCGATGTCCCGTTTTGTTGACCTCTCGGCCCCCATTGCCCCCAGCCCCGAAGGCACGCCGCCTTTCCTGCAGGTGGCTATCGAATATCACGACCACAAGGCCGGGGCAGCGCAAGCGCAGGCTTTGCTCAAAGTGCCGCCGGCGCTCTTCCGCCACGGTGAAGGATGGGCAACGGAGACCATCACCCGCCTCGGCACCCACGACAGTACACACGTCGACGCCCCTTACCACTACAACAGCACCATCCAGGGCAAACCGGCGCAAACGATCGACCAGTTGCCCCTCGAATGGTTCTTTAGCGATGGCGTGGTGCTGGATATGACCCACAAAAGCAAGGGCAACCCTGTCACCGCTGAAGACATTCAAAAGGAACTCGCCCGTATTGGCTATACGCTCAAGCCGTTGGATATTGTACTGGTGCACACCGGGCAGGATCAATTCTACAATGCCCCCGATTATCTCTTTCGCGGGCCGGGGGTGACCGCTGAAGCCACGGTATGGCTTTACGAGCAAGGCATACGCGTGATGGGCATTGATGCCTGGGGTTGGGATGAGCCTCTGGACTTGCAGGCGCAAAAAGCGCTGAAGGCCGGTAAGCCGGGGATTTTCTGGGCTGCCCACCAGGTCGACTTGCCCTATGCTCAGATCGAGCGGCTGGTCAATTTGGATCAATTGCCACCCTTTGGATTCAAGGTGGCATGTTTCCCCCTGAAGATTCAAGGCGGCAGCGCCGGCCCGGCGCGGGTGGTGGCGATTTTGGGAGATTGAGCACGACGCGCTGAACAAAAGGCGATAACCGAGAAAGCGAGCCCAAAAACGGCTCGCTTTTCCCATTTCACGGCACTGCAGCACACATTTTGCAAATCTTTCGGGGGACATAGGCCCAGGCACCACCGTCCGAGGGAGTATGGGACGCAGGGTATGCCAACAGCAGGATACACACCGATTTTTCCGCATGTCCGCGCCCTCCTGCCCTTCACAAGCAAAACGCCGCCTCGGCAACAACGGCTTTGCCTGGTTCCCTCGGCGTCCGTCGCCGCGCTTGACAGCCCAGGACTTTGGGTTTAAACTCCATACTGACCAGTCAGTCAGTTATTTGAAGAGGTGCTCATGCCCCCCCGTC
>CAYYRG010000002.1:0-10480 GCA_964474015.1 uncultured Anaerolineaceae bacterium
GGTCAGTGAGCGTGTCGGCGTAGATATCCACATCGCCGGCCTTCAAGCGGGCAATGGCCTGCTCTTGGTCGAAGGTGGACACCACGACCTCATCCACCCACGCGCCGGTGTGCGGCTTCGGCGTGGGGGTCGGCGGAGGCGTCGTCGGCTGCGGCGCCTGCGTCGGGGCCTCGGTCTTTTGAGGCACGGGGGTCGGCGTTGCCTTCGGACCGCAGGCAGCCAAAACCATCGACGCCGCGATCAACAGGGCGAACACCGTAAACCAGAAACGCTTGCTCATCTTTCTCCTCCTAAAAGGTTAGGTAGGGAATAAAACAGAAAACTACAGGGGACTCGTACGCGTCGCGTCACACTCTTCCGCTGTCTGCACCACCTCCTTTCGTCTCATTACGCTGTGTAAAAATAGCACAAACACCGATGGAAGTCAAGAAACGCTCCAACTTACGCCTGTCTATACGAAAGGTCTGCAGGGGCAAACACGCCCCCACAGACCCTCTCTGCAACAATCCTTTACGGCGGCGGCAGCACCGTCCACGGATTGATAAAGCCACCTTTGTAACGCACTTCAAAGTGCAGGTGCGGGCCGGTGGAATTGCCTGTCGAGCCGCCCAGGCCAATCAACTGCCCCTGGAACACACTCTGACCACAGTGCACGTTGACCTGGCTCAGGTGGGCGTAAAGCGTTTGATAGCCGTTACCGTGGTCGATCATGATCATGTTGCCGTAACCAACGGTTGACCAACCGGCGAACACCACCACGCCGGAATCTGCAGCGTAAATGGGGCCACCTATCCAGGTTGCCAGGTCGACGGCCAGGTGACTGGGGCCGTAATTGTTGCCCACCAGGCGGTGGATGGGCGTAGGCCAGACGAATGTCCCTGTGCCCACAGCACCCGTATAGCCACCGGGGCAGGCGCCCGGGCCCAGATAGCCCAACGACACGCCGGCTTTACCGCGCGGAATGGTCGGCACCACCCACTGTTTGAAAGGCCGTCGCCCACCCGGCACCATCACCCATGTGCCAGGCTCTACTTTGGGGTTCAAGGGGTCGATGTGATTCCCCTCGAAATCCCGAATGGCTTCTGGGGTACTATGGAACTTACGGGCCACACTTTCAAAAGTATCACCCTTCTTCCACTTGTAATACACCCCATTGACCGGCGGAATTTTGAGCTTCTTCCCCGGGGCGAGCAAGTCGGGGTTGTCACGCAGCACCCCATAATTGGCCCACAGCAGGGTTTCCGGTGTGATGCCAAAACGGCGCGCGATGCTGAACAACGAATCGCCCATCTGCACGGTATAGTCAATCACGTCGACCCGCGAACGCGCCGGGATGATGGTGTGCAACAAGAACTCGCGGTGAATGCCCGTGCTCGCAGGCTTGTCGATCAATGGCGGCATGACCACAGGCACGCCGCCACTCCCCTGAGGGGAACGCAAAGGGCCAGAAGCCCATGCCGCCCCCAGCGGCAGCAACAACACCACCGCGGCGAGCAGCACAGCCATCAGCCCGTGTAATTTACGCAACATGGCTAAATCTCCTTGTGAAGCGTTTCCAGGAATTCCATATTATCGCGCGTTTTGCGTAAACGTTCCAGGATTGCTTCGGTTGCCATTGTAATATCCATCCCCGCGCCGTGGGGCGGTGGGGTAATCATTTGCTGGAACATGCGGCGCATCAGCCACACCCGCTGGGTAATATCGGGGCCCAGCAACACCTCTTCACGGCGAGTCCCCGAACGCTCAATGTCAATCGCCGGGAAGATGCGGCGTTCTTGCAGCCGCCGCGAGAGGTGCAATTCCATGTTACCCGTGCCCTTGAATTCTTCATAAACCACGTCATCGAGGCGCGAGCCGGTATCCACCAGGCAGGTGGCAATGATGGTCAGCGAGCCGCCATCTTCGATATTGCGTGCCGCCCCAAAGAACTGCTTGGGCGGATACAGTGCCGAAGGGTCAATGCCGCCGGAAAGCGTGCGGCCAGAAGGCGTCACCACCAGGTTATAAGCCCGCGCGAGGCGGGTGATGGAATCGAGCAAAATGACCACATCGCGACCAATCTCCACCAGGCGCTTGGCGCGCTCCAATGCAACTTCAGCCACCCGAACATGCTCGGTCACCGGTTCATCGAAGGTCGCCGCAATCACTTCGGCGTCCACCGAGCGGTCCATATCCGTCACTTCCTCAGGACGCTCGCCGATGAGCGCAACCATCAAATGCACGTCGGGGTAACGCTGCGAAATGGCGTTGGCAATTTGCTTCAGAATGGTGGTCTTGCCCGCCTTGGGCGGCGAAACGATTAACCCGCGCTGCCCACGCCCAATCGGCGCCACCAGATTGATCAAACGGGTAGCCAGGGCATGCCGGTCGGTTTCCAGGTCGAAGCGCTCATCGGGGTAAATCGGCACCAGCGACTCAAAGCGCGGGCGATGCAACGCCTCTTCAGGGGGCAAGCCATTGATGGTCTCGATGCGACTGAGGCCATAATAACGGCCACTCTCCCGCGGCGGGCGCACGTAACCAATGATCAGGTCACCATTCCGCAGGTTGTAACGGCGAATTTGCGTTGGCGACACATAAACATCGTCAGGGCCGGCGCGGTAATGCTGCGTGCGCAGGAAGCCCACGCCCTCGTTCATGATTTCCAACACCCCGCCGCGGATTTCCAGCCCCTCCGCCTCGGCCTCGGCTCGACGGATGGCAATCAGCAGTTCCTCTTTCTTCATCCGCCAGGCGCGCGGGATGCCCATTTCACGGGCTTTTTGGCGTAAGTCGGCCAATGAATGTTTTTGCAGTTCTGAAATCTCCATATTGTCAATCCATTTCAAAGGGAATGCCGCCATCCATAGCGCAGTGCCGGACGGCCTTCGAATACGCACCACAAAGCCGGCCTCGCCGAGGCCACCTTGGGAAGATGCTCATTTACATCGCAAGGGGAAAGGTGGGGAAATAGTCATCACAACAGACGCGCGCTTGACAACCACCGCCGCGCAGCCGCATTATAGCACGCCCCGAAAGGTTGTGCAAGATGCTTGACGCTCTGCCAAAAGGCTGCTATAATTCCGCCCGCACCCACAAGGGGCACCCAATATTGCGGGGTGGAGCAGTGGAAGCTCGTCGGGCTCATAACCCGAAGGTCGCAGGTTCGAATCCTGCCCCCGCTACCTGAAAACGCCGCCTGCTGAAGGCGGCGTTTGGCCTTTCAGGCATTCGCCTGATGCAACAGCGGCGCACCCTGCAACCCCGCCAGCAAGTTGGCCACTGCCACCTCGGCCATTTTGCGGCGGGTGGTGTGGGTGGCCGAACCAATATGGGGGGTGATCAGGCAATTCGGCAGCCGGTAAAGGGGGTGCTCCGGAGGCAGCGGTTCAGGGTCTGTCACATCCAGCGCCGCGCCGGCAATCCAGCCTTCCTCCAAAGCCTGCACCAGCGCCTCGGTCTGCACCACTGGCCCGCGCGCCATGTTGACCAGATACGCCGTAGATTTCATCCGTCGCAAGGCGGCTTTCCCCACCATGCCACGGGTCTCTGGCGTCAGGGGCACATGCAGGCTGAGAAAATCGCTTTCGGCCAAAAGCGTCTCCCACGGCACGCGCACCGCGCCCCACGCGGCTTCGGCTTCCGGCTTCGGCGAGCGGCTGGTGTAGAGAATCCGCATTCCAAAGGCATGGGCGCGGCGGGCTACCGCGCTGCCGATTTGCCCCAAGCCCAAAATGCCCAAGGTGCTGCCGTGCAGTTCAGCACCCAACCACGCATCAGGGCGCCACAACCCCCACCGTCCGACGCGCGCGTCTTCCGCCGCGACAAACACCCCGCGCGCCACAGCCAGCAACAAAGCCATCGTCATATCGGCCACCGCCTCGGTCAACACCCCCGGCGTGTGCCCCACCGCAATGCCCCGGCGGGAACAGGCAGCCAGATCGATATTGTCAACCCCTACGGCCAGGTTGGAAACCACCTTCAAACGCGGCATTTGCGCCAGCAAAGCCTCATCCACAGGGTCAATGAGCCATGTCAACAACCCTTCGGCCTCGGCAAAGTAAGGCTGCAGGCTGGCATCCACGCCCGCCACGTCGGCTGGGCCAACCACCAAACGCACCGCCTCACGCAACGGCGCCACCCAGGCTTCGGGCATAGGATGCGTCAAAATCACCAGGGGCTTTTGCGTCACAAGGCACCTCCAGAAGTGGGCTTACCGCGATTGTATCACGCCTCGCGTTTTTCGCATTTCCCTTGACAAATTTCGGGTTTTCACTACAATTTCCCCAACCGGGGGGCGGCACAACCGCATGGGAGAGTAGCGGCTGAGTCTCACGGCAGCCCGGCAGGCCGCCGTGAGATGACGAGGTGGAGGTTCCACTCCGCGAGGAGTGTGCTAACCCCGGCGCTGCGCCGGGGGAAAATCGGGTAGATCAGCGGATGCCTCCGGGGCCTGGCCACGGGCCTCCTCTTCCCCTTCAGAGCAAGAACGCACCCGAAAACCGCGCGGCGACGGGCGGGACAAGGGGCGTTCAGTGGCACAGAGCGCCGCGGCGCTCTGTTGTGGTATGGAAGGGGCACCACCCGTGGGCTACCGGAAAACCCTGCTTCCGGAATGCAACCCCCAGGGGAACCCCCGCGGGGTTGTTGTGTTTTAATCGCATCTTTTGTTCTTTACGAAGGAGGAAACCATGGCGAAGCACGAACTTCTTTCACGCGTCCAGGAAGATGGGGTCAAATTCATCTCCCTGCAATTCGTCGACGTGACGGGTGCCGTCAAGAGCGTGGATATCCCCGCTTCACGGCTGGGCGAAGCCCTGGAAGACGGCATCTGGTTCGACGGCTCTTCGGTTGAGGGATACGCCCGCATCCAGGAAAGCGACATGTGGCTGATTCTCAACCCCGAGACCTACGCCGTGCTGCCGTGGTCGCCGGAAGAGCGCCGCCGGGCGCGCATCTTTTGCGACGTCTACCACCCCGATGGCACGCCCTTCGAAGGCGACCCCCGCGGGCGTCTCAAGCGCTACCTCCAGGCATTGCAAGAGAAACACGGCTGGGTGTTCAACATCGGCCCCGAGCCCGAATTCTTCCTGTTCAAGCGCAACGGCGGCGACGCGCTTCACCCTGTGCCCCACGACGTGGGTGGCTATTTCGACTTCTCCGCCAACGACGAGGCCGTGCGGGTGCGCACCGAACTCATGGAAGCCCTGACCGGCATGGGGCTGAACGTGGAAATGGGGCACCACGAGGTCGCCTTAGGGCAGCACGAAATCGACTTCCGCTTCGCCGACGCCCTCACCACCGCCGACAACGTCTTGACCATGAAATATACCGTCAAGGCTATTGCCCACCAGCACGGGTTGGTCGCCTCTTTCATGCCCAAACCCATTTTCGGCATCAACGGTTCCGGCATGCACTGCCATCAATCGGTCTTCGACACCGCGGGCGAGAACCTGTTTTACGACGCCAACGACCCCTACCACCTTTCCAAACTGGCCTACGGCTTCATCGCGGGGCAATTGAAACACGCCCGCGCCCTGGCCGCGGTGGTTGCCCCCACCGTCAACTCTTACAAGCGGTTGGTCCCTGGCTATGAAGCGCCGGTTTATATCGCCTGGGCGCAAATCAACCGCTCGGCGCTCATCCGCATCCCGCGCTACACCCCCGGCCGCGAAAAAGCGACCCGCGCCGAATTGCGCTTCCCCGACCCCTCAGCCAACCCCTACCTGGCCTTCCTGGTGATGATCGCCGCAGCGGTCGACGGCATCGAAAACGGCATCCCCTGCCCCCCGCCGATGAACAACGTCAACCTCTACGAACTTTCTGCCGAAGAACGCCGGGCGAAGGGCATTCGCGAACTGCCCGGCTTCCTGAGCGAAGCCCTCGACGAACTGGAAGCCGACACCGTGCTGCGCGAGGCCCTGGGCGACGTGCTCTACGACGCCTTCATGCGCGCCAAGCGCGCCGAAGTGGAAGCCTTCCGGATGCGCGTCACCGATTGGGAAGTGGAACGCTACCTGGAAACCGCCTGACCGGCCACAGGCTGCCTGACTCGCCGGGCCCGGAACCCTCCTCCGGGCCCGTTTGCTTTCCCCAAGCAGGCCGTTTTCTGATAAAATGAAGCAAACCACGGCTTAACGGTATCCGCCGGAGGACTTATGAGCACCTGGCCCGGAAAATTCGTCATTGGCATCACCGGCAATATCGGCACTGGCAAAAGCGTCGTCCGCAAAATGCTGGAACACCTGGGCGCATACGGCATCGACGCCGACGCCTTAGGGCACCGCGCCATTGCCAAAGGCGCTCCCGGCTATCAGCCCCTGGTCGACACCTTCGGGCAATGGATTTTAGCCCCCAACGGCGAAATCGACCGCCGCAAGCTGGGAAGGCTGGCTTTTGCCGACCCCGAAATCATGCAACAACTGGAAGCCATCATCCACCCCCTGGTCGGCCAGGCCGTGGATTGGCTGGTGCGCCGCAGTCCCAAAACGGTCATCGCCATCGAAGCCATCAAGTTGCTGGAAAGCGACCTTCGCAAACATTGCGATAGCATTTGGGTGGTCACCGCCCCCCCCGAAAAGCAACTTGAGCGGCTGCTGAAAAAGCGCGGCATGAGCCGTGCGGAAGCAGAACAACGCATCAAGGCCCAGGGCTCGCCCAGCGCCAAAATTGCCGCTGCCGATGTGGTCATCTACAACGACGGCTCGTTCGAGAAAACGTGGGAGCAGGTCAAAAAAGCCTGGAAACTGGTGGTGCCACAAAAAGCCGAAGGCACGCGTCCCATCACCCTGGCCGTGCAGCGTTCCGAAGTGCTCAAGGCCGGGGCACAAGAAAAACCCGCGACCGTGCCATTGAAAGTCAAAAAAGCCGGGCCCAAGCAGGCTGGTGAAATCGCGGCCTTCCTGAAGAAGGCCACCGGCAAAGAGGTTTCGCGGGCCGAGGTGCTGGCGGCGTTCGGCGAAAAGGCCTATCTGCTGCTTTATCGCGGCGACGAGATGGTCGGCCTGTTAGGCTGGCAGGTAGAAAACCTGGTCTCGCGCATCAACGAATTCCACCTGCTGCCCGACGTGCCGCTGGCCGCCGCGGCTTCGTTGATGTTGACCGAAATGGAGCGCGGCTCCAAGGAACTGCAATGCGAAGCCGCGTTGTTCTTCCTTCCGCCGGCAATGGCAAAACAAACCGCGCTCTGGAAGCAGCTTGGCTACACCCCTCGCAAGCCTGAAAGCCTGGGGATGCGAGCGTGGCAGGAAGCCGCCCGAGAGTCGCAACCGCCGGGCACCGTCTTGCTCTTCAAGCAACTGCGCCAGGACAGGGTGCTCCAACCGCTCTAAACTGCGAGGGCAGCGCCACGGCTTCCGAAATTTTGGTAGAATAAACCCGACGGGCGCCCTTGGGGCGCCTTCACTTTTGTCTTACCATCTTCACACACAAGGCGGTTTGCTATGAGTCATGGTCGCAGAATGTCCGTCACCCTGAGCCGCGGCATGGGGCTGATGGACGTCACGATGATTGGTGTGGGGGCAATGATCGGCGCAGGCATTTTCGGCCTCACCGGCATTGCCGCTGGCGAAGCAGGCCCTGTTGGGCTGTTGCTGGCGTTCTTCCTCAACGGCATCATCACCAGCCTCACCGGCCTCACCTACGCCGAACTCGGCGCGGCCATTCCCGAAGCCGGCGGCGGCTATCTCTGGGTGCGCCATGCCCTCTCACGCTTTTGGGGCTTCTTCGCCGGCTGGATTTCCTGGTTCAGCCATTCGGTCGCGTGCAGCCTGTATGCGGTCATCTTCGGCACCTTTTTCGTCGAGTTGCTCAAACTGGGCGACATCCATTTCAGCGAAACGCCCGTTTTCCTCGGCCTGAGCGTGGAAGATTTAGCCATCAAGGTTTTCGCCCTGCTGGTCGTCGCGTTGTTTATGTACGTCAACCTGAAAGGGGCCTCGGAAACCGGCACCGTCGGCAACATCGTCACCATTTTCAAAATCGTGGTACTGCTGGTGCTGGTGGGCTTTGGCATCAAAGCCATGCTCAACATTCCCAACTGGCCTGACCACTTCTTGCGCGACCCCAGCCCCTTTCCCCACGGCATTTGGGGCGTGTTTGGCGCCATGGGGCTGACCTTCGTGGCCTTCGAAGGCTATGAAATCATTGCCCAGAGCGGCGAAGAGTTGAAAGACCCCGGTCGCAACTTGCCCAAAGCCATCTTCTATTCCATCGTCATCGTGGTTGCCATCTACCTGCTGGTGGCTTTCGTCGCGGTAGGCGCCCTCACCCACGCCGAAACCGGCGGCCTGCCCGCATGGATGTACCTCGGCAAGGAAGGCGACCGCGCCATGATCCGCCTGGCAACCCACATCATGCCTTACGGCACGCTGATCATGATTTTAGGCGGCCTGGCTTCCACCATCTCGGCGCTCAACGCCACGGTGTATTCCAGTTCGCGGGTTTCCTTTGCCATGGGGCGCGGCGGCGACCTGCCCGCCCTGTTCGGGAAGGTGCACCCCCGCAACCGCACGCCCCACATGGCCATCCTGTTCAGCGGCCTGCTGATTGGCTTCATGGCCGTGGCGTTGCCGGTAGCCGACGTCGCCAGCGGGGCTTCCCTCACCTTTTTGATGCTCTTCTTGCTGACCAACATTTCCCTCATTCAACTGCGGAAAACCCAACCCGACCTGGAACGCCCCTTCAAAGTGCCGTGGGTGCCTGCGCTGCCCATCCTCGCGATTGCCGTGCAGGGCTTCCTGGCCGTGGACCTGCTGCGCGCCAGCCCAATTGCCTGGGGAGCGACCATCCTTTGGATTTTGCTGGGCATCTACCTTTTCCGGCGCTGGGGTGGCCGCGAGGAAGCCCAGAAAGAAGCCGACACCATCCTGTTGGAAGAGACCATCGCCGAGCGGCGCTTTTCCATTCTCGTGCCGGTGGTTTCGGCCACCGAAGGGCGGGAAATCGCCAAACTCGGCGCAATGCTTTCCTATTATTACGATGGCGAATTGTTCGCCTTGCATGTCGTGCGGGTACCGCACCAGCTCAGCCTGCACGATGGCCGGGCATTCCTGAAGCAGGGCCGCCCCTTACTGGAAGCCGTGGTGGAGGTAGGGCAGGAATACGACGTCCCGGTGCGCACCCAGTTGCGGCTGGGGCGCAAGGTCGCTCGCTCAATTGTGACCGCGGCGCAGGAACGCCACGCCGACCTGATGCTGCTCCATTGGCCGGGCTATTCCGACACCCGCGATGCCCACCTGGGGAGCATCATCGACGCCATTTCATCCAACCCGCCCTGCGACCTGGCCGTAGTGCGGCTGGTCAAGCCCGTTACCCCGCCGCGGCGCATCCTGGTGCCCGTGGCCGGGGGGCCGCATACCCAACTGGCCGTGGAAATCGCGGTCGCGCAGGCCGTTTACACCGCCGAAAAGGCGCTCAAACCCGGCGAGCCGCCGCCCCAAATTGTGGCCCTTCACCTCGTGCCGAGCGATGGCGACATAAAAGCCGCCGAAGAGCGCCAGCGCGCGCTGATGGAGCAATTGACCACCATCACTGACTTCCCGGTTGAACTGCGTATCTTGCCGGGCGACGACGTCGTGCAGGGCGTGCTTTCCTACGCGAAAGAGCGTCAGTTCGAGCAAATCGTCATCGGCGCTTCCGAAGAAGGCTTTCTGGAGCAAGCCGTCTTTGGCACCATTCCCCAACGCATTGCCCAACAGGCCGAAGTCAACGTCGTCATGGTCAAGCGCTACAACCCCATCAAGCACGGGCTGTTGGGGCGGCTGAAGCGCAATCGCGAAACCCGCTAACCCCTCGGCGCCTCGCGCCTCACCATGATGATGGCCTACTGCTACGAATATCCCCGCCCTGCGGTCACCGTCGATATCGTCGCTTTCACCGTGCAGCAAAATCGCCTGCACGTGCTGCTCATTCGCCGCGGGCGTGCGCCCTTTGCCGGCAAATGGGCCCTGCCGGGCGGCTTCGTGGAAATGGAAGAATCCCTCGAAGCCGCCGCGGCCCGCGAACTGGCCGAAGAGACCGGCGTCGAAAACGCTTATTTGGAGCAACTCTACACCTACGGCGACCCCGGGCGCGACCCGCGCGGGCGGGTTATCACGGTGGCCTACTTCGCGCTCATCCCGGCCCACGCGGCGATCCGCGCCGAGGGGGGCGACGACGCCGCCCAGGCGCGCTGGTTCCCCATCGACGACTTGCCGCCGCTGGCCTTCGACCACGGCGAAATCATCGCCTACGCCTTGCGCCGCCTGCGCTACAAACTGGAATACACCGCCGTGGGCTTCCAACTCTTGCCGGAAACCTTCACGCTCAGCGAACTGCAGCAGGTTTACGAAATCATCCTGGGGGAAAAACTGGACAAACGCAACTTCCGGCGGCGAATTTTGCAATCGGGCGTCATCGAAGCCACCCCCCACTACCAGCGTGGCCGGGAAGGCCGCCCCGCGCGGCTCTACCGCTACAAGCCCGACGCCGTGGCCGAGGTCAAAGCGCGGCGGCTGTTTCC
>CAYYRG010000002.1:10580-44242 GCA_964474015.1 uncultured Anaerolineaceae bacterium
TCTACCGCTACAAGCCCGACGCCGTGGCCGAGGTCAAAGCGCGGCGGCTGTTTCCATAACGCACACGAGACCGCGTTTCCGATACCCCCCAGCACTTCAAACTCGCCAAGCCGCCCCTTTCGCGCGCCCTCTTTACGGCTTCTGGCGGCGCGCGCGTGCCTCCAGCCATTGCTGGAGCGACTCGGGCGATTCACCAGACACCTTTCCAGCCAAAATTCCTTCCACGCTCAAATCCTCATCCAAATCCGGCCAATGGATAATGGTGCCATCTCCAATAATCTCGAAATGTGCGCGCTCTTCTGGGGTCCCATACCACAAACGCGGGTACCAGGCCAGTGGCACACTAATCACTCGCCCATCTTTCAATTCCACGGTGAGCATCTCCTCGCTCACCTCAACATTCCTCGCTTGCACCTCTCGAAGTTCAATGGCCGAAGAACGCAAACCACCGCTCCAAGAATTCATCTTGATGCTCCTGTATCAAGCGGGCAATCTTGTTTAACTCTTTAGGTTTGAAACCGCCGGTTCGCTGCAAAGCCACCGGCTGTAACCAAAACTTTGCTACAAGCTCGTCGCGTTGCACATGAATATGCGGCGGCTCGTTATAATCCAGCGACACAAAGAAGAATCGGTAAGGGCCTATTCGTTTGATGGTGGGCATACAGTGCTCTCTTTCCCATCATACCCTGGCTTACCGTAAATATTGTAACCGAATTTTGGGCAAAACCACCGTTGTAGGCCACGTTGCGACAGCAATTGCTTCGCAACCTTCACGCAACACGCCTGCCGAAACCGAGGTTATTGTACTTCAGTTCCCCGCGCGGCTCTACCGCTACAAGCCCGACGCCGTGGCCGAGGTCAAAGTGCGGCGGCTGTTTCCGTAACGCGCCTCGCGCGACCAGTCTGTTCCTGCTTCAAAAGCACCGCTGAAGCCCCCAGCCCATCACAAATCAACCCAGCCCCCATCATACACCACCTGCCCCTCGGCCAGCACCACCTTACGGCGGGCATATTCCCGCGCCAGCCGCTCGTCGTGGGTGACCATCACGATGGTCACCCCCTGCTGGTTGAGGGTGCGTAAGCGGTCCATCAGCGCGTAAGCCGTGTTGCGGTCCTGCCCAAACGTTGGCTCATCCAAAATCAGCAGCCGCTGCCCGGCTGCCAGCATCGTGCCCACACTCAACCGCCGCTTCTGACCCTGACTGAGCGTAAAGGGGTTGCGCCCGGCATGAGCGGCAAGACGAAAATCGTCCAGCAGCGCCTCGACCCGCTCGCGCACACGTGGTTCGGGCCAGCCGCGCACCTTCAGGCTATACGCCAGTTCATCCCACACGCGGTCGGTGACGAACTGATGCTCAGGGTTTTGGAAGACAAAGCCCACCAGGTCGGCCTGCTCGCGCGGAGAAAGCGAAGCCAGCGGACGCCCAAACAACCGCACCTCGCCCGCCTGGGGGGGCGGCAACAGGCCCGCCATGTGCAAAGCGAGGGTCGATTTTCCTGCCCCATTCGCGCCCATCAGCGCCACGAAATCGCCCTGGGGAATGCGTAAATTCACTCCGCGCAGCACCGGCGCGCCGCCGGGATAGGCAAATTCCAAATCACGGACCTCCACCGCGGGCGGCGCGTCGCGCAACAGGCGAAACGCATCGGGCACGGCGCGGTGCCCGGCTCGCGGGTCGAGATGGGAAGGCACCCAAATGCCAGCCTCCAAAATCTGGGGCAGGTGGCTCTCCAACGTCGCCGTAGGCTCCCCGGCGGCCAGCAGCCGCCCGCCCTCCCCCAAAAAGAGCACCCGGTCGGCCAGGTGCCAGCAGGCATCCAGTTTGTGCTCAATCAGCACAATGGTGTGCTCGCCCTTCAGGCGCTGCAACGTCGCGAAAAACTCGCGCGTGGCCTGCGGGTCGAGGTTAGCCGTCGGCTCGTCGAGGATGAGCACCGGCGGCTGCATGGCAAGCAAAGCCGCAAGGGCAATCCGCTGGGCCTCACCGCCTGAAAGCGTATCGAGGCGACGCTTGAGAAAGGCCTCCATGCCCACCTTAGCAAGGGCTTCCCGAATGCGGGCAGGCATGGCCTCGCGCGGCACGGCCAGGTTTTCCAGGCCAAAGGCCAGTTCGTCTTCTACGGTCAGGGTGGCAAAACCGGCCTCGGGGTCCTGAAAAAGGATGCCCGCCGTCATGGCCATGCGTGCAGGTTCGGCCTCAGCCGGATTGAGGCCGTTGAGCCGAATTTCCCCCTCGACCCGCGCGAAAATGTGGTGCGGCACGATGCCGGTAAGGGCCAGCGCAAGGGTCGATTTCCCGCCGCCGGAAGGCCCCAGCAGCAGCGCCAGTTCGCCCGCGGGCAGGTCAAAAGAGACATCCTGCACCGCGGGCGTGGCACTGCGGGGGTAGCGAACGGTCAGGTGAGCAACAGAAATCACAAGGTTTGACTCAGCATGTGCACGCAAGGCGCTGATGCGTCTGCAGGGGGCAAGAAGCGTTACGCTTCATCGCGCGCAATGGCAAAGGAATTCAGTGCGCCGGCGCGGTAAAGGCCGTCGGCAATAGCCTTCCCCAGCCAGCCCGAGAGCACCGCGCCGGAAATCAGCCGGGCTACCAGCATGGCCGCGAGCACGCCGGGTTTCAAATTGCTGTACCAGAACATATAATCCACCACCAGGCTGCCGGCACCCGCAGCCGCGCCGGCGAGCATCAGGGTGGTCAGGTTGTACTTCTTGTACCCGGTGGCAGCAAACACCACTTCGGCCATGCCGCCCTGCACCAGGCCGGAAATCAGCAGCGTCAGCCCCCAGTAACCCCCGGCGAGGAACTCAGCCAGCGCGGCCAGGGTTTCCGCCGCAATGGCCGCCCCGGGCTTGCGAATGATGTAGGGCGCAATGATGCCGGCAATAAACCAAAAGCCATAGAGCAGGTCGCGTGCGCCGGGGAAGGCGGCCTCCAGCGGCTTTGCCAGATCCCAAATCATGCTCCAGCCCACGAACAGCAGGCCAAACACCAGGGCAAGGTTGGCCGCCAGAATGGCGTCAATCGTGCGCCACTTCGCTAACGCCGGACGCGAGCCCCAGGCCGCACCAGCCGCCAGCCCCAACACGGCCAACACCACCGCATCGACCGTATTCCAGGCGATGCCCTCAGCCTTGGCACGCAACACCGCGGCAGCATAATACACCACTAACATGAAAACCGCCGTCAACACGGCATAGACAAAAGGACGAGTTTTCATCGAACCACCTCCACAAGACAGGTTTAGCGGTGCCTGCCGCTGATGTGGAACACCAGCAGCAGCCCCTGCCGCACGGTGATCTCGGCGCGCGAGGCGGTCAGGCGGTTGCTCACGCCCAGGGCGCAGCCAAAGGGCACCACCCCATCGGTGAGAGGAAAAGCCAGGCCGGTGGTAGTCACACCGCGCGCATCGCCGCCCACCGCCAGCAGCGAAACCGTATCGCCCGGCCTGCCCTCGACCACGCCCCTGCGATGCACCAGGAAAGCGCGCTGCGGCCCGTCCATCAGCACCACATCCAGGTCGCGCCAGCGCGGATGGGCCAGCAACAGCAAATTCGCCATGCTCTGGTCCCAGCGGCCACCCAGTGCCCCCAAGACGGTGATGCGCTGTGCGCCGTGCGCCGCGGCCAGGTCGAGGGCCAGTTCCAGGTCGGTTTGGTCTTTGTCGACCGGAAAGCGCAAAACCTCCACGCCTGCAGCTTCCCAGCGGGCAACCTCAGCCGCGGTGAGGGAATCCAAATCGCCGATGAGCACATCAGGCCGCGTGCGAAGGGCATCGCACAGCCGCGCGCCCCCATCGGCGGCAATCACGAAGTCAGCCGCAGGGGCACGCGTGGTGGCTTCAACCACGCCGTTGGCACAAATCAGCACATGCATAACAAAAACCCTTCGCGCGCGGCGAAGGGTTGGGGGAGTGTGCAAAGCATGGTGCTCGCCATCCCTCCGCCGGCATTACCCGGATCAGGTGCTACGGGTCGCGGGCTTCCGGCCCGCCTCTCAGCCCGGCAACACCGAGCTCCCCGTGCGGCAAATCACGATGATCTGGCCTCATTATAGCGGCCACCACCGCGGAAGTCAAGCGTCACCTGAGAGGCAACGTTTTCCGGTATAATGGCTTCCGCAGCAGCCCTCGGCTGCTTTACCCAACCCTCGCTTTTGGAGCCCGCCCCCATGTCTTCGCCTCGCAAGCACCTCTTCCGCCCCCTGGCCCTGCCGTGGTGGGATTTCGTGCCCCTGTTCGACTGGGGCGACCCGGCGTTGGAAGACATCGGTGCCGCGGGGTTTTCCCTCTTGCCGCGTCGGCTCGACGCCCCCACGCTGGAACACGCCCGCACCTTCCTCACGGTGCGCTTCCCCAGCCCCAGCCTGGGCAAAGCCCTCACCAACGAGGCCATGATCATTGCCCCCGTGCCCACCGAAACACCTCCCACCCCGCCCCAACGCGCCACCCACGGCCAGTGGGAACACCTCCAAACCGAAACGCCCGCCGCGCTTTACGGCACCCGCAGCCACCAAAGCCGTCACGGCGGCCTGCGCCTGCAATGCCATTACCGCCTGCACCGTCAGCAGCCCATTGTGGCCTGGCACCTGAAGGTCACCAACACCACCCGCCGCCCCCTGCGGCTGGAAAGCGCGGCCTTGCTGCGCGTGGGCCCCATCCAAAAAGTGCGCAAACACCGCCGCAGCGACTTCATCCCCAGCCGCTTTCGGCTGTTCAAACTGCAACGCGCCCCCAAAACCCAAAGCGCCTATTACGACCTCACCGAGCGCTTCGGCAGCCTGCGCTTCCACGCCCTCGATGCCCTGGCCTTCCACATCGAGGAAGCCGCCGACCCCGCCGCCCTGGCGCGCGGCCTCCCCTTGCCGGAAGGCTGCACGCCCCCGGCCTACGGCGCGCTGCTGCAACCGGAAGGCGGACGGGGGCTGGTCCTGCTCGCGGGGGCGGCGGCCTTCCCCAGCCGCTTCCAGCTCGAGGTCAACACCGACCCCCTCGCGCCGGGCCTGACCCTGCGCCTGATGCCGACTGAAGAAGTCGTTATTCCCCCCGGCGAGGCGTTCCCCCTGCCGCCCACCGCCCTCGCGTGGCTGGAAAACACTTCCTCTGCCTGACCCTCCCCTTCGGAGCCACCTATGACCTCTACCTCCAACCCCCTGCACGCTTTCTTCGCACCTCGCGGCGTGGTTGTGGTCGGCGCGTCCACCGACCCCACCAAACTGGGCTACGGTGTGGCCCGCAACCTGCTGGAAGGGGGATTCCCCGGTGCAGTGCACCTGGTCAACCCCAAAGGCGGACAACTTTTAGGGCACCCGCTGTACCCTTCCGTGGAAAACGTGCCCGAGCCGGTTGACCTGGCGGTCATCCTCATCCCTGCGCCCGCGGTGCCACCCGTGCTGGAAGCCTGCGGCCGCCGGGGCATTCGCGCTGCCATCGTGGCTTCCGGCGGCTTCCGGGAAACCGGCCAGCAAGGCGCCGAACTGGAAGCCGCGTGCGTAGAAATCGCCCAGCGCCACGGGATGCGCCTGATGGGGCCGAACTGCATCGGGCTGGTCGACACCCACCTGCCGCTGGATACCACCTTCCTGCCGCCGCCGGGGCCGCCCGTGGGGAACGTTGCTTTCATCACCCATTCAGGGGCGTTAGCCGCGGCGGTCATCGACTGGGCGCGCGGGCAGGGCTTTGGCTTTTCCCGCCTGGTCAGCCTGGGCAACCAGGCCGACGTCAACGAAACCGACATTCTGCCGGTGGTAGCCGCCGACAAGCACACGCGTGCGATAACCCTGTACCTGGAAAGCGTGGGGGCAGGCCGCCGCTTTGTGGAAACCGCCCGCACCGTCGCCCGCGAAAAGCCCATCGTGGCGCTGAAAGTGGGGCGCACCGAAGCGGGGCAACAGGCTGCGGCCTCGCACACTGGCGCGCTGGCCGGGCAAGAGCGCGCTTTCGAAGCAGCCTTCCGGCGGGCGGGGGTGCTGCGCGCCGGCACCGTGCAGCAGATGTTTCAATGGGCTGAAGCCCTGGCACGGCTGCCCCTGCCCCGCGGCGACCGGGTGCTCATCCTCACCAACGCGGGCGGGCCGGGCGTCACCGCTGCCGACGCCATCGCCGCCGAGGGGCTGCGTCTGGCGCGCCTGACCGCCCAAACCCGCCAGCTGCTGCAGGAAATTCTGCCCCCCGCGGCCAGCCTGCACAACCCTGTGGATATGCTGGCCTCGGCCTCGCCCGAACAATATGCCCAGGCGCTGCGCCTCGGCCTGGATGACCCCGGGGTAGACATGGCGATGGTCATCCTGCCGCCGCCGCCCATGTTCAGCGCAGGGGCAGTGGCGCGAGCGATGATCCCCCTCATCCAAACCGCCGACAAGCCGGTGGTGGTAGTGCCGATGGGCGACCCGCTGGTGGCCGAAGCCGTGGCGCACCTGCGGGCCGCCCGAGTGCCCGAATATCGCTTTCCCGAAGACGCCGCCTCGGCGTTGGGCGCGCTTTACCGCCGCGCCCGCTGGCTGGAAACCGCCGACCAGCCTCCGCTCCAGCCGGTCGAGGAAGCCGCCGTGGCCGCTGCCCGCCGCCTGCTGGCAGAAGATGCCACCCCTCCAGGCCGATGGCTTTCGCCCAACACCATCCGCGGCCTGCTCACGGCCTACGGCATTCCCACCCCGCAAGAGGCCGTGGCGCGCAACGCCGCCGAAGCCGCCGAAGCCGCCGAAGAAATGGGCTTCCCGGTGGCTTTGAAAGTCGTCTCGCCCGACATCGCCCACAAATCCGATGCAGGCGGGGTGGTTCTGGGGCTGGAAAACGCGGCCGCCGTCGCCGCGGCTTACGAGGCAATGATGGCGCGGCTGCAAGCGGCCTTCCCGCAAGCCCGGCTGGAAGGCGCCCTGGTGCAGCACATGGCCCCCGAGGGGCAAGAGGTCATCGTGGGGGCGGTGCGCGACCCGCTTTTCGGGCCGCTGGTGATGTTTGGCTCCGGTGGCGTGGAAGTGGAAGGGCTGGGCGACGTCGCCTTTGCCCTCGCCCCGCTGACCGATGCCGACCGCGCCCACCTGCTGGAAAGCACATGGGCCGGGCGCAAACTCGCCGGCTTCCGCAACCTGCCCCCCGCCGACCGCATCGCCGTGGCAGACACCCTTGCCCGGCTGGCGCAACTGGCCGCCGACTTCCCCGCCCTGGCCGAAATCGAAATCAACCCGCTGCGCGTGTTGCCGCAAGGCCTGGGCGTGCTGGCGCTGGATGTGCGGGCGCGCCGAGGGTGAAACCTGCGCCGCTTTCCCCAACGAAAAAGCCCCCTACCGGGGGCTTTGCTGTTTCTCGTTTGTGGGCGGGACAGGACTCGAACCTGCGACCTCTTCCTTGTAAGGGAAGCGCTCTAACCAACTGAGCTACCCGCCCCAACAGGGCTTGATTATACCGCAGCGGCGCGGTTCAGAAAAGCACCTCTTCGGTTTTGGGCGAACTCAGCGGGGCTTTGCCATAGAGCTGCCGATACAAAGCCCGCAGATTGCGCCGGTGGAGTTCCGACGCCAGGCCACCCAGCAAAATGTGGCTCTTGCCACAATCGTCGACTTCCAGTTTGTCGAGGTAGTCACCGGCATACTTGCGTCGCCCCGCCTGCCGCACTTCTTTCCGAATGCAGGCCAGGTAATCCAGGTGCTCTTTGAGCGTATCTTTGATTTCGCCTCGCAGAATGATGTCGCCATGGCCGGGAATGATATTCTCTAACCGCATCTTGCCCACCCGGCGCAGGCTTTCTACCAGCGCCTCGTAATCGCCATCCACCAGATAAGGGATGGGCATAATCGCGTCGCCAGAGAACAAAATGCGGTCAGGTTCCACCAAAACGCCCATGCCGTCGGGGCTGTGGCCGGGCAAGGGAATCATCCGCAGCACCTTTTTCCCCACTTTCAGGCTCATTTCGCCTTCGCTCACCACCATTTGCGGCAACACCAGTTTGATTTGCCGGTAAGCCGCCGAGGTGCGCTGGGCTTCTTCCAACGCCGGCAGCCCTCTGGAGAGCATCAAACGGCGGCAAAGGGCGTGCGAAATCACCGTCGCCCCGGGGAAGAAGACATTGCCCCAACTGTGGTCGGCGTGGTAATGGGTGTTGAAAATATAGCGCACGGGCAACTGCACATGCTCTTCGATGAAATCACGCAGCGCTAAGGTTTCGGCGGGCAACGCCAGGGTGTCTATCAAGACTGCCCATTTGGGGCCGACCACCAGCCCCGCCGTCACCTGAGCATAGCGCTCGCTTTGAAAGTAATAGACGTTGTCTGCAACGCGTTCATACTGGAACATAACCCCTCCTGCGGCGGCTCAGGCTGCCAAGTAATGCGTTGCGGCAAGGATAGCACAAAGCGGAAAGGCTGTCAAAAAACAAGACATAAATAAACCCTGCTGGCCTTCAGAGGGAAAAGCAAGGTCAGGCGGCGCGACGCAGCGTCCACGCCCGCAGCCTGCGGGTGACCGCCAGCACCCGCGGCAGCGCCTGGCTGTACGCCGCGTAGAGCGCCTGGCGGGCGGGGTAATCCCATGCGCCCAGGGTGCGCACCACCTGAGCGCCAAAGCCGCGTTTGAAGCGGAACACCCCCCACATCGGATCGGTCGGCGCGAAGTCGTCGGGCGCGCCCCAAAAGTCGTACCAGCGGCAGCCCGCGGCCTTCGCCCGCCGGATGGCTTCCCACTGCAAGGCATAGGTCGGCATTTTGTTGCGATGCCTGCCCGTGGACATGCCGTAAAAGTAGTAAGCCCGTCCGGCAAAGCGGAACACCACCACCGCCGCCACGGCTTCGCCCTCCACCTCGGCAATCAGCGGCTCGGCCATACCGGCCTGCATCAGCGTTTGCCACACCGAAAAGTAATAATCGCGCGGGCGAATGATGAAACCGTCGCGCGCTGCGGTCTCGGCATACATGCGGTAGAGCAACGACAGGTCGGCAAAGGTACCCTCCCGCACCCTCACGCCCTTGCGGAATGCCAGGCGGATGTTGTAGCGGGTCTTCTGCTTCATGGCAGCGAGCAGTTCGTCTTCGGTGGGGCTCAAATCGAGCAGCACGGTGTTGCGGAACTGCACCTGCTCGGAAGAAAAGCGCCAGCCGCGACGGCGCAAAGCCGTGCGCACGGCCGCGCCCAGGGGGACTTCCTGAGCCTCTGGTTCACCGGGCACACCAGTGCCTACCACCACATCGGGGTCCATCTTGAGAAAAATCGCCCCGCTGCGGCGAGCATACGCCTGCAAATCGTCCAGCACGCGCGTGCGCAACGCCCCGTCTTCCCACGAGGCCAGCAACGGCCCTTTGGGCGCGTAGAGCACACTCCACGGCAGCGGGGCGGGCAAACGGCGGCGTAACAACAAAGCAGCAGCCACCACCTGCCCGGCGGCATCGCGCCACACGAAAGGCTCAGGCTGCCAGCCGTAACGTGCTTTGATGCCCGCCCACTCGCGCGTGTGCAAAATGTGCGCCTGGGAAAAAGCCAGAATGATATCGTTCCAGGTGGTGAGGTCAGCAGGTTGCATGGAAAAAATTCCGCGAGGGGTGCGTGCACGAACATGACGCGCGAGGAGCGCCCTCAGCCTACTTCGCCATCCAAATCACCAAGAGCGCGCCCAGCACCAGAAAAGGGCCGTAGGGAATGTAAGCATCCAGCCGCCAGCGATGCCAGCGCAACACGCCATAAAGCAAAAACAGCAGGCTGAAAGCCCCCCCCAGGAAGATGGCGAAGGTCAAGCCAGCCCACACACCCGGCCAGCCCAAAAGCAAGCCCAATCCCCCCATCAGGATGACGTCGCCAAAGCCCAGGGCCGGCTCTTCAGACGGGGGCTCACCAGCACGGCGCGCTTTCCAGTGGTCGTAAGCACGCCCGAGGAAGAAAAGCGCCAGCATCACCCCGGCGCCGGCCGCCCCGCCCAGCAGCGTCGCCAGCCAGCCGTGCCGCCAGACGCCCAGCCCCAGGCCCAACAGGGCCCCCATGCCGCTTACCGAAAACCATATCATCCGGTGTTCCACATCCATCACGATGATAGCGAGGGCATACATAGCCACAGCCCACACCGCCCAAAAGCCCCACTTGGGCGGCCACAGCCACAACGCCGCGCCCGCCGCCACCGCCAGCGCCAGCACCACGCCGTGCCGCCACCGCCGCCGCCCACAATGCGGGCAGGGCTGCCACCAACGCAAATACACTGCCGCAGGAAGCACCTCACCACACAAAAAACACACCGCCTTTGTCGTGCTGTGCGGCACCGCATCGGCGAGGTAATTCACCACCCCACCCGCCAACAGGCTCAACACCACCACGCCCACCAACGCCATTTTCACCGCCTCTGCCAGAACGATACGGCCATCCCAAACATGCCCAAAGCCAGCAGGCCAATGATGACCAGCGCGCTGGGGAAGCGGGTGGTCGCCGGCACGCTATCTACGAAGGTGGGCACGGCCAACGGCGGCGGCGCCGTAAACGTCGGCAGCCGCGTGGGCGGCACCTCGACCAGGAACTGCGCCGCCAGGGTAGGGTCCACGGTGGGGGTCACTTTGGGCGTGGGGGTCGGCGGCGGTTCGACAATCGGCACGTCGCCGCCCTCCAGCCGCACGACGTAGGCATACACCCAACCGGTGCCGTCAGGCGAGCCAGGGTAGACGATCTTAATCCACTCCCCCGCGGGGGTGCGGCCAATCGCAGGCACGCGCTCCCCCACCACCAGAATGCCGATAATCGGCCAGCGGCTGCTGGGGCCGGCGCGCACATGCACCTGCGGGTTACCGCCGCCCAGCACCACCACCGTGGGGCCGGTGGGTGTACCCGTCACCGTCGGGATAGGCGTGGCGTTGGCAGCCTGAAACGCGGCCTGCCCGGCTGCCGCGTGCCAGCCTGCCCATAACAGGGCAATTGCCAGCACCGCGACGGCCCAAAATGCTTGCTTTCGCTTCGTCTCCATCATGGCGGCGATTATAACACCGCCGCCGCACAAGGCAAAGTTGTGTTATCATCGGGAAAAACCTTCCCTTTCCCCTTTGCGAGTCTGCTCATGTCTCCACAGCCCCGTCACAACGCTCCTTCCAAATACCTCTTCGTGTTGCTGCGTCACGGCGAATCGGAAGGCAACGCCCGCAATGTGCATCAGGGGCAGGCCGACTTTCCGCTGACCGAAGCCGGGCGCGAACAGGCACGCCGTCTGGCACGTGCCTGGGCCGAACAAGGCGTGACCTTCGACGGCATCATCGCCAGCCCGCTGAAGCGCGCCGCCGAAACAGCCCGCATCGTGGCCGAGACACTGGGCTTCCCCGTCGAGGCTATCGTCTACGACGCGGTGTGGAAAGAACGCGACAAAGGCAATTTCACCGGACAACCCTTCCACCAAACCGCGGCCAGCCCGGCCTCGCTTTATCATCCGGTGGGCGAAACCGGCGAAAGCATCTGGGAAGTGTATCAGCGAGCCACCGAAGCCCTGCGGCGGCTGCTGGCCAACCCGCCGGGGCGCTATCTCGTGGTCTCCCACGGCGGCATCACCAACCTGGTCATCCATGCCATCTTAGGCATTCCGCCCCAACCCTACCCGCACACACCGAGTTTTCGCTTCCCCAACACCGGCTACATCGTCTTCTCTTACCGTCCCGAACCCCACCGCTGGCACATCCTCGGCCTGTGCCACCGCCTCGAAGAAGGCGAATTTCCCTGCGTGTAGCCTCCTCACCCGAGCAACCTTATGCGCTACCTCATCATCGGCGCAGGCGCCATCGGCACCTATTTGGGCGTCAACCTGGCCCATGCAGGGCAGGAAGTCACCTTCCTCGCCCGACCTGCCACCGCGGCGCACCTGCAAGCGCACGGTCTGAGGCTGATCACCGCGAGCGGCGAAGTGCGGCGCATTCGCGCCCCCCAGGTGGCAGCCTCCCCTGCCGAGGCGCTGGAACACCGCCACTACGACGCCGCCCTGCTGGCCTTGAAGACCTACCACACCGCCGCCTTTCTGGAAAGCATCGCCCCGTGGCGTGAACGTTTCCCGCCGGTAGTCTGCCTGCAAAACGGGGTGGAAGCCGAAGGCGTGCTGGCGGCATTCCTGGGAGAAGGCCGGGTGCTTGCGGGCACGGTGACCACCGCGGTAGCGCGCCGCGCGCCGGGGCAGGCCACGGTCGAGCGGGCACGCGGCGTGGGGCTGGCCGCCAATCACCCCCTGGCCGAGCCGTTAGCCACGGCGCTACAAGCCGCGGGGGTAGCGACGCGGCTTTACCCCAACGGCGCGGCGATGAAATGGTCGAAACTGCTCACCAACCTGCTGGGCAATGCCACTTCTGCCATTCTCGACATGCCCCCGGCAGAAATTTTCGCTCACCCCGCCCTCGCCCGCCTGGAAACCGCCCAACTGCGGGAAGCCCTGGCCGTGATGGCCGCGCTTGGGCTGCCAGTGGTGGACCTGCCCGGCGTTGCGGTGCGTCGGCTGGCGTGGGCTGTCCGTTGGCTGCCCCAATGGCTGCTGCAGCCCTTGATGCAAAAAGCCGTCGGCAGCGGGCGCGGCGGCAAAATGCCTTCCTTCCACATTGACCTGCACGGCGGGCGCGGCCAGACCGAAGTGGACGCGCTCCACGGCGCCGTCGTCCGCTATGGGGCGCGGGTGGGCGTGCCCACGCCGGTCAACCGCGCCCTCACCGAAACCCTGCAAGCCCTCACCCGGGGGGAATTGCCACTGGAGGCGTTTCGCCACAACCCGGAAGCCCTGCTGCGGCGCGTCGCCGCCCAGTCATGACCCCCTCACCTCGGCTTCCTCATGCCTCAGGCCGCCCCGGCACTTCGTGGTGGGCGCGGCAACGGGCTTCATACATTTCTGAAGCACCCACAATGACTACGGGGTCGTCGTAACGCGCCGGCTTCCCGTTGATCAGGCGCTGCGAGCGGCTGGCGGGGAAACCGCACACCACGCAAATAGCCTGCAACTTATCGACCTGGTCGGCCTGGGCTAACAGCGCCGGCATGGGGCCAAAGGGTTCGCCGCGGAAATCCATATCCAACCCGGCGACGATGACGCGCACGCCCCGGTCGGCCAGACGCTGCACGATGGCGGTAATTTCCTCGGAAAAGAACTGCGCCTCGTCAATGCCCACTACTGTCGTCTCGCTCATCAGATGTTGCTCCAACTCGCCGATATCGTTCAGGGGAATAGCCTCGAACACCCCGCCTGCGTGGGAAGCCACCGCGGTTTCGGCATAGCGGTTGTCGAGGGCGGGCTTGAAAACCTGCACCTTTTGTTTGGCAATCACCGCGCGGCGCAACCGGCGGATGAGTTCTTCGGTCTTGCCGCTGAACATTGGGCCTGCAATCACTTCCAGCCTGCCTTGCAAATGTCGCATGAGTCCCTCCAGAAAATTTTTGTTTTTTTCTGCATCCCCCGCTGCTCGTCACGCCAACGCCGCGGCCACCTCGTCGAGCGGCACAATGCGGGCTTCGCCTCGGCGGGGTTTGACCTCGGCGCCGCCTTGCTTCAAACTGCGCCTGCTCACCGTCACCCGCACCGGCAGGCCGATGAGGTCCGCGTCGGTGAATTTGACGCCGGGGCTGGCCTTGCGGTCGTCGTACAACACTGCGAAGCCTTCGGCGCGCAATTCGCTGTAGAGAGCGTCCGCGACCTCTTCGCCGCCACGCAGGGCAATCAAATGGACGGCATACGGGGCCAGTGCGGAGGGCCAGGCCAAGCCATCGGGCTGGCTGTGGGCAGTGGCCAGGGCTGCCACCGCGGCCTCGCCATCCACCCAGGCAACCGCCACCCCCAGCGGGGCGGTTTTCCCCTCGGGGGTGAGGTAAACAGCAGAGGTTTCCAGGCTCTGGGAAGCCGTAATCACCCAGGCGGCCGCGGCCTGGAGAGGCGTGCCGCATTGCGGGCAGGGGTCGCCTTCCCCTGCGGCGGCAATGTCGGCCACCAGGTCGGCCTGGAAGTCGCGCCCATAGTTGACGCCGGTCAGGTGGTAGCCTTCCCGGTTCGCGCCGGCGACCAGATTGGGGCTGCGGGGGATGAGGTCGTCGACGACCACCAGCGCGCCGCGCACGCCCACCGGCGAAGCATAGCCGGGCACCGCTCCCACGGCGCGAATTTCGTCGTCGGTTGCAGGGGCCAGCCCATCCACGCCCAGCAAGGCAGCCAATTTGGGCAAAGAAACCTGCATATCGCCGCGCACAACGGCGAAAACCAGGCGCGGCGTGGCTTCCTGGGTGTGCAGGAAGACCGCTTTGGCCGTGCGGCTTTCGGGCACGCCGAGGAAATCGGCCAACGCGCGGATGGTGTTGGCGTGCGGGGTGGCAACGGGCGTCAACGGGGCCAGCGGTTCGGTCTCTGGCGCAGGCTTGGCGCGCCGCGCCCACGCCACAGGGGCTTCGTAGCCACAGCGAGGGCAGCGCAAGGTCGGTTCGCCACCCTGTGCGGCAGGCGCGAGGCCCAGGGTTGCCAGGCCAGCCAGGGCTGCCGGGCCTTCCCCGGCATCCAACGGCAGCCCCAACGGCCGCAACGCCGCTTCCCAGCGCTCGCGCACCGCCTGGGCGGCTTCCAGCGCGGCTTCAGGCGTGGCATCCAGCGCCAACACGGCGAGGCGGTGAGGAGCACGCCAGAGCAGCACACGCGGCAGCTGGCGGTAGGAAGCCACGTGGGCCTCCAGCAGCGCGGTGAGGGCCACAGGCAAACGCCGCGGCCAGGGGAACTCTGGCGCGGGGAAGTCCACTTCTTGCAACGAAGCCGCCTCACCCCATGCGGCTTCCAAAATGCGAAAAAGCCGTCCCTGCAGCGCCATGCCCAGCGGCAGCCATAGGCGCACCTGGTCAGTCTCATGCCAGTAAGCCGCCCGCAGCAGCCAATGGCGGCCATCTTCTGGCGGGTAGCGCCCTGCCTGGCGCTGGCTTTGTCCAAAGAGCTTGCTCAAACGCATGTTTTTCCCTCCTGGCCGGACCGCACCGTAAAGGGCAGAAAACCCCGCGCGAAGGGCGCGGGGTTCCCCAGCGGGATTCAACGCCGTTTACAGGTCGTCATCCTCCCACAAGTCGTCGTCGTCCAAAAAATCATCGTCGTCCAACAAGTCGTCTTCCAGCAGGTCGTCGTCCCAGGCTTCCAGCACCTCAGCGACGGGCTTATAGGTCAGGCACCCCTGATCGGGGTCGAACTCCACCTCCGAGGCGGTGCAATAGTGGCCGTCTAAAAAGGCGCAATCCTCGTAGGCACAACGAATGCGGGGCATCTAACGCCACCTCCTGAAAGGAAATCGGCTCATTGGGGCGGGGCCTCATTGAGCAGGCGAATGATAGCCAAAACCAGCAAAAAAAGCAAGATTGTGGCCGAAAGCAGGCAATAAGGGCAAAAGGCGTGAATCACTTCGGCTTCCAGGTAAGTGAGGTAAGCCGAATAGAGCACGCCGGCGAAAATCAGGCCAAACTCGGCCAGGGTGCCATAGGCTTCGGCCAATGGATGGCGGCGTTCCAGCCACAGCAAAGCCAGAATCGCGAGGTAAGCCAGCGCCCCCAAGAGGGCAATGGGCACGCCGTGGATTTCGGCGTAGGGGCTGGTGTTGACGGTGTAGCAATCGCCCACACCGGCGCACATGGCTTCGTGGTGGGTGAATTTGAGGAGGGTGAGGTAAGTTGCGTCGGCCAGGCCGAGCAGCGCCAGCACCACCGAGGCCCAATAGGCTTTCGTGGCAGGTCGGGCTTGCATGGGAACACCTCCGTTGCAGGGAATAAAGGCTCACCCCGCCCGTTTGCGGGAAGCCTCCAGCACGTTGGGCAGGTTTTCCAGCCGGTTGAGCACCCGGCTAAGATGGGCAATGTCGCGCACGCTGAGTACCAGATCGACGATAGTCTCACCATCGTGCTCTTTGACTTCAACGCGCACGCTTTCGATGTTGACGCCTTCGTCGGCAATCACCATCGTAATATCTTTCATCAGGCCGCCGCGGTCGTAGGCGCGAATGCGCACCGGCACGGCATACGATTGGGTCGGCGTGCCCCAGGAAACCTGCACCAACCGCCCTTTGTCGCGCACCCGCAAGATGTTGGGGCAATCCTGGCGGTGGATGACCGCGCCGCGGCCGCGGGTGATGTACCCCACGATGGGGTCGCCGGGGGCCGGATGGCAACAGCGCGCCATGTGGATCAACATGCCCCGCAACCCCATGATGGTCACCTCGTCTTTGCCGGTTTCGCGGTGAATGGGGTGCGCAGCCAGGTAATGCTTTTGCGTCGCCTTTTCCACCTCGGCCAGGCGGTTGATGACCCGATTGAGAGAAAGGTCACCACACCCCACACCGACGTACAGGTCGTCGACGCTGCGGTAGCCAAAATAGGTCGCCAGCGATTGCAGGTCCACGTTTTCCAGGCCGAGGCGTTTGAATTCCTTTTCCAGCGCCGCCCGGCCATGCGCCAGATTTTGCTCACGCGCCTGCTTCTTGAACCACTGGCGGATTTTGGCACGGGCACGCTGGGTTTTCACCAGTTCGAGGTGCGGGTTGAGCCAGTCGCGGCTGGGGCCGCCTCGCCGTGCGGTGAGAATTTCCACCTGGTCGCCGGTTTTCAGTTTGTAACTCAGGGGCACCAGTTTGCCGTTGACTTTGGCGCCGCGGCAACGATGGCCGATTTCGGTATGGATGTGATAGGCAAAATCAATTGGTGTCGCCCCCGCAGGCAGGTCGAGGATGTCGCCGCGCGGCGTGAAAACATAGATGCGGTCGTCGAAAACATCGGTCTTCATGCCGTCCATGAATTCCGACGCGTCGGAAACATCCTGCTGCCATTCCATCAACTGCCGCAGCCAGTTGATTTTGCGCTCGAAGGCTTCATCGAGCCGCTCGTCGCCCTCTTTGTAGCGCCAGTGGGCTGCGATACCATATTCGGCGTTGTGGTGCATTTCCTGCGTGCGGATTTGCACCTCCAGAATCTTGCCATCTTCAAACAGCACCGCCGTGTGCAGCGACTGGTAGGAATTGTCCTTGGGGTTGGCAATGTAATCGTCAAACTCGCCGGGGATGGGCTTCCAGTGCGTGTGCACTACCCCCAGCACATGGTAACAGGTGGGGACGTCATCCACAATCACCCGCACGCCACGAATATCGCGCAGCGCCTCAAAAGGCAGCCCCTTGCGCTGCATTTTGCGGTAGATGGAATAAATGTGCTTGGGGCGTCCCGACACCTTTGCCCGAATGCCGGCTTCGGCCAACACCTCTTCAATGCGCGCCACCGCACGCTGGAGCTCCTTTTCCCGCACGGTGCGGCGCTCGGCCAGCTTGCGGGCAATGTCTTTGTAGGCCTCAGGGTTGACATAGCGAAAGCCCAGGTCTTCCAGTTCCCACTTGATCTGCCAGATGCCCAGGCGGTTGGCAAGGGGGGCGAAAATATCCAAGGTCTGGCGGGCAATGCGGCGCTGCTTGGCAGGCGGCAGGGCCGAAAGCGTGCGCATGTTGTGCAGGCGGTCGGCGAGTTTGATGATCACCACCCGAATGTCTTTGCTCATCGCCAGGAAAGTCTTACGCAGCGATTCGTTGGTCAGTTCCCGCTTACGCTGGCGCTCGGTCGCGTGGCCGTCGGCGGGCTCTTCGGCATCGGGGCGCTGCCCGACAGCACCGTCGGCGCGCGAAACACGCGGCAACGAGACCAGTTTGGTCACCCCATCGACCAGCGAGGCCACCTCATCGCCAAAATCACGGCGGATGTCTTCCAGCGTGAGGTCGGTATCTTCCACCGTATCATGCAAAAGCCCCGCCGCCACAACGACGGGGGGCATACGCAATTCGGCGAGAATATCAGCCACGGCAAGACAATGCTGAATGTATGGCTCGCCCGAGGCGCGCTTTTGCCCCTCGTGGGCACGCTCGGCTACCCGATAGGCGCGCGCCACCAGTTCCCGGTCGGCAACAGTGTAATAAGCAGGCAAACGTTCCAGCAGCTGGTCAATCTTCATGGCATCGGTTTCAAAAGTGTGAGAAGCATGGCAGCATCAGGAAGGTATTATAGCGCATTTCCCTGCCCCCAATGTTATAATCTCCCCATGCCCGATGTCCTCGGTTTTCAGGTGCAGCGCTATCACATTCAGACCCCGGTGTATCAGGGGCCGCTGGACCTGCTGTTGCAGTTAATTTCCCGCGCCGAACTCGACATCACCAAAATCGCCCTGGCTCAAATCACCGACCAATATCTGGCCTATCTGGAGCAGATGGAAGAACGCTCACCGGAAGAAGTTTCGGCCTTCCTGGTGATTGCCGCCAAACTGGTGCAGATCAAATCCGAAGCCTTGCTCCCGCGCCCGCCGGCACGCGAAGAAGCGGAAGAAGACCCCGGCGAAGCCTTAGTACAGCAGTTGAAAGCCTACCGGCGCTTCAAACAAGCCGCCCAGTGGCTGGCCGACCGCCACGCAGCGGGGTGGCACGCCTTCGTGCGACTCGCTGCCCCACCGCCCGCAGCCACGCCCCAAATCGACCTGCGCGGCTACACCGTGGCAGACCTGGCCGCCGCGGCGCGTGCCGCTTTCCAGCTGCGCCCGCGCGAACCGCTGGGGCGCGTCATTCGGGCGCCCAAAATCACCATCCGGCAGAAAATTCGCACCATCATCCAGACCCTCGCCCGTCGCGGCCAGGCCACTTTCTCGGCGCTGCTGGGCCGCCAGCCCACCCGACTGGAAGCCGTGGTCACCTTCCTGGCCCTGCTGGAACTGGTGAAACAACGGCTGGTGCAGACCCACCAGGCCACCCTCTTCGGCGAAATTGAGATCCTGCCGACTGCCGAAAACCTCTCCACCGAAATCGACATCGCCTCGGAGTTCGGAGAATAGCCCATGCCCCACCATCATCACCAAAACCAGACCTTCGACACCGCCTATTACGCCGAGCGCGGCGCCGACGCCATCGCCTGGCAGCCCTGGAGCGAAGCCACCCTCCGCAAAGCCCGGCAACGCGGCAAACTCATCTTCCTCAACATCGGTTACACCGGCTGCTACTGGTGCGAGCGCATGGCCTCCGAAGTCTTTCGCCACCCTGTCGGCGTGGCCTACATCCACCGCTACTTCGTGCCCGTCACCCTCGACCGCGCCCAGCGCCCCGACATCGCCAACGCCTTCATGCAAGTCGTGGCTGCGATGACCGGCAAAACCGGCTGGCCGCTCACCGTCATCCTCACCCCCGAAGGGAAACCCTTCCACGGCGGCACCTACTTCTCTTTCGAAAGCGAAGTGCCCGGCAGCCCCAGCCTGCACCAACTGCTGCGGGAAGCCCTCGAAGCCTGGGAAAAAGACCGCCCCCGGGTGGAAGACACCGCCAACGAAATGGCCCGCCAAATGCGTGAGGGGATGCTTCCCTTGCTGGAAGCCCCCCTGCCGCAACCGGGCGACGTCGACGCCGCAGCCCTGACCGCCGTCGAAGCCGATTACGAGCCCCAAAGCGGCGGTTTCGACCAGGGGCCGAAATTCCCCCGCCCGCTGCTGCTGCTCTGGCTGTTGCACCTGGCCGAAAAAGGGCACGACCGCGCCCGCGAAATGGCGCTCACCACCCTCATCGGCATGGCACGCGGCGGCATTTACGATGTGCTGGGCGGCGGTTTCCACGAATACGCTCGTGATGCCGCCTGGCGGGAGCCCTGCTTCGAAAAAAGCCTGCCCACCAACGCCCTGCTGGGGCTGGCCTACGCGCGCGCCTACCGCCTCACCGGCCAGGCAGCCTTCCACCGCGTGGCCGCGAGCACGTTCGACTACATCCTGCGGGAGCTCCGCCTGCCCAACGGCCTGCTGGTCAACGGCCAGGGCAGCGAAAGCCTGCACCACGGCGACCGCGGCGCTTATTACCTTTGGACAGCGGAAGAAGTCCGCGCGGCACTGCCGCCGAAAGAAGCCGAAGCGCTGGTTGCCGCCTACGATCTCGGCAACGCCCCGGCCACCCTGCAGCGCGCCCTGAGCGACGAGGCGCTGGCTTCCCGCCTGGGCATCGCCCCTGCCGAGGCCGCCGAGCGCCTTGCAGCCGCCAAAACCCACCTGCAAGAAGCCCGTCAGCACCGCACGCCCCCCATCACCGACACCACCGTGACTACCGTGTGGCACGCCCTCGCCACCCGCGCCTTCGCCGAAGCCGCCCGCCTGCTGGATGCGCCGCGTTACGCCGAAGCCGCCGCGCAAGGCGGGGCAGCCTTGCTCACCCACCTGCGCACCGCCGACGGCCTGGCGCGCAACTGGTACGAAGACCGCGCTACCGGTGCCGGCCTGCTGGAAGACCACGCTGCCGTGGCCCTCGCCATGCTCGCCCTGCACCGCCTCGACGCCCCGCCCCCCACTCCAGAGACATCCTGGCTATACGAAGCGACCCAATGCCTCGAAACCCTCACCCACCGCTTCGCCGCCGACTGGGGCTACTACGACACCGATGCCGCCCACTTCACCCCCTTTGGCCGCACGCAAGAAATCGTCGACGGCGTCACCCCCAGCAGCAACGCCCTCGCCGTGACCCTGCTGCTGGAATTTGCTGCCGCCACCCACCAGCCTGCCTTCCAAAACCTGGCCGCGGCCATGCTCTCCCGCCTGACCCCCGCGATGGCAAAATACCCCACCGCCTTCCCGCAATGGCTCATCGCTCGCCTGAGCCTTGGCCCCCAAAAGTTGTGATTTGCCATGCCTCCTCAACATCCTCCCCTCATCATCGGCGTCGCCGGCGGCACCGGCTCCGGCAAAACCACCGTGGCCCGCGTCATTCTGGAACGCGTCGGCGAAGAACACATCGCCTACCTGCCCCATGACGCCTATTACAAAGACAACAGCCACCTGCCGCTCGCCGAGCGCGCCAAAATCAACTACGACCACCCCGATTCGCTGGAAACCACCCTGCTCATCGAACACCTCAAACGCCTGCGGGCGGGGTTCCCCATCGAGCGCCCCGTTTACGACTTCACCACCCACAGCCGCACCGCCGAAACCGTCACCGTGCAGCCCCACCCCATCATCATGGTCGAGGGCATCTTGATCTTCGCCGAGCCGGAATTGCGCAAACTCTTCGACGTCAAAATCTTCGTCGATACCGACGCCGACATCCGCTTCATCCGCCGCCTGGTGCGCGACATCGAAGAGCGCGGCCGCACGATGACCTCGGTGGTGGAGCAATATCTCAAAACGGTGCGCCCCATGCACCTGGAATTCGTCGAACCGTCGAAACGCTACGCCGACGTCATCATTCCCGAAGGCGGGTTGAACAGCGTGGCGATGGACATGGTGGTGGCGCGCATCGAATCGCTGCTGCGTGAGCGAGGGCTGGGGTGAAACGCTGGCGCGAAGCCTGGCGCCGCTGGGGGACGAGCGCCGCCGGGCTGGCGTTGGTCGCCGCGCTCAGCGTGGCGCTTTACACCCACCGGGCGACCATTGCGCGTTTCCAGGCTTACGGCTACCCCGGCCTGTTCCTCTTTGCCCTGCTCACCAGCGCCAGCGTAGTGCTGCCCATGCCGGGGCTGGTGTTGCCCTATGTGCTTGGGGCAGTGCTCAACCCGTGGGGCGTCGCGCTGGCTGCAGGCACTGGCGCTGCCATCGGGGAACTGACCGGCTACCTCGCCGGATGGAGCGGCACGGCCATCATCGCCGACACCCGCCGCTATGCCCGGGTACGCGGATGGATGCAACGCTATGGGGCCCTGACCGTCTTCCTGCTGGCTTATTTGCCTTTTCCCCTGATGGACTTTGCCGGCATCGCCGCCGGCGCAACCCGTATGCCGGTCACCCGCTTTCTGTTTTGGTGCTGGCTGGGCAAAGTGCTCAAAATGCTTACCGTCGCGTTTCTGGGCGCGAAAATGCTGTGACCGCCCGGCCCACCGCCATTCCCCCTTCGCGAGGCAACCATGAACCCCATCGACCACTATCTGGAAACCCACCTCGACGAAAGCATTGCCGAACTCAGCCGCTTCTGCGCCCAGCCCAGCGTTGCGGCGCAAAACTGGGGCATCGCCGAAGCCGCCGAAATGACCGCCGAAATGCTCCGCCGCCGCGGCTTTCGGGTGGAAATCATGCCCACGGGCGGCTCGCCGGTCGTCTATGCCGAGCGGGAAGGCCGCAACCGCGATCGCACCCTCCTGTTCTACAACCACTACGACGTCCAGCCGCCCGAACCGCTGGAATTGTGGGAAACCCCGCCCTTCGAGCCCACCCTGCGCGACGGCAAACTCTATGCCCGCGGCGTGAGCGACGACAAGGGGCAACTGGTCAGCCGCCTGTTTGCCCTCGACGCCCTGCTGGCCACCGAAGGCGAACTGCCCTGCAACGTCAAATTCGTCATCGAAGGCGAAGAAGAAGTCAGCAGTGTGCACCTCGAAGAAACCATCCGCAACCACGCGGAAAAATTTGCTGCCGACGCCTGCATTTGGGAATTCGGCGGCGTCGGCCAGGACGACGAGCCCCACCAGGTCATGGGGATGCGGGGCATCTGCTACGTGGAACTCTCAGTGCAAACCGCCGCGGTGGATACCCACTCTGGCCTCACCGGTGGCATCTTCCCCAACGCGGCCTGGCGTTTGGTATGGGCGCTCAACACCCTCAAAGGCAGCGACGAGCGCATCCGCATCGCGGGCTTTTACGACGCGGTCGTGCCCCCCAGCCCGCGCGACCTGGAACTGCTGGCCGCATTGCCCGACCCTTCCGAAGCCTACAAACAAAGCGCGGGCGTCAAGGCTTTCATCAAAGGCGTGCAGGGCGGGGTTGCCCTGTGGAAGGCCGCCCTCTTCGACCCCACCTGCACCATCTGCGGCCTCACGGCGGGCTATCAGGGCCCGGGCAGCAAAACCGTGCTTCCGGCGCGCGCCACCGCGAAAGTCGATTTCCGCTTAGTGCCCAACCAGACCCCCGACGAAGTACTCCGCCTGCTGCGCGCCCACCTCGACGCTCACGGCTTCGACGACGTGGAAATCACCTGCCTGGGCGGCGAGCACCCGGTTAAAATGGACCCTGACGACCCCTTCATCAACCTGGTCGTAGAAGCCGCCCGCCCCGTGTATGGCGTGCCGCAGCAAAAAATCCCCCTCAGCGGCGGCTCCGGCCCCGGCTGGGTGTTCCACCACTACCTCGGCGTGCCCATTGCCACTGCGGGCATCGCCTATCCCGGCAGCAACATCCACGCCCCGAACGAAAACATCCGCCTCGACCTGTATCTCAAAGGCGCGCGCCACATCGCCCGCGTGGTGCAGGCCTTCGGGCTTTCGTAACCTCTGATGCGCAGCCTGTTTTCCCGCTTTGAGACCACCCCGCGGCTTTCTCGCCGCCGCTTCAACCCGCGGCGCGACCTGGGCATTCGCCTGCTGGCGATTTATGCCCTCTTCGTGCTGCCATTGGTCGGCATGACGCTCTACTTCGACCGCCTGGCCACCCAGCGGCTGCACACCGACGTCGAAAGCGCCAACCTCTCGCTGGCAAAAGCCATCGCCGAAGAAACCAACCTCTCTTTGGGCAGTTTCCTGGGCGCCGCCCGCCGCCTGGGTGCCGACCCGTCGGTGCTGCACAGCAACATCGCCGCCATGCAGCCTCTGTTCGAAGCGCTTTCCCAAAGCCGCCCCGAGGTCAATCTGGTCTATCGGCTCAACGCCAAGGGCATTATGATTTACCACTACCCCCGCGGCAGCGATGTGGCCTGGTCTACCATCGGGCTGGATTTCTCCTTCCGGCCTTACTTCAAAAAAGCCCGCAACACCCACCTGCCCTTTTTCTCTCGCGGGCGCATTTCCCCCACCACCAACGAGCCGGTGGTGACCGCTATCATGCCTCTCTGGGGTGAAGGCAACACCTTTCAGGGCGTATTAGGCATCAATGTCAGCCTGAACGCGCTCAGCCTGGCGCTGCAACAAATTGCCCAAACCCATCCCCCTACCGAAAACTTCACCATCTTCATCGTCGACAGCGAGGGGAACATCGTCGCCTCTTCCAACCTGCAACACCCCCGGCCAGGCGAAGGCCTGCTCGACAACATCACCGCCCTCGCGCCGGCCTTCGCCGACCTGCCGGGCAGCGACCGCACGACCACCCTGCTGCTCCACGTGCACGACACCGACACACTCTACGCGTACACCCCCATCCCCTCGGTCAAATGGGGCGTGCTGGTAGGGCGTTCTGCAGCCAGCGCGTTCAACACCGTGAGCGCCTTCCGCCACGCCACCCACCTGGCATTGGTGCTGGTGGTGGTCGCCGGGCTGCTGTTCTGGCTGGCGCTTTCCCGCCAGGTGCTGGGGCCGCTGGAAGAACTGGCCGCCTACAGCCGCCACATCGGCCAGGAAGGCCCCCACCCGCCGCCGGAACGCCGCACCTTAGAAACCCTCACCCGCCGCACCGACCAGGTCGGCCACCTGGCGCGTACCCTGCTGCGCATGGAAGCCGACATTGCCGCCCGGATGCAAGAACTGCATACCCTGCTGGAAACCAGCGCGGCGGTGGCTTCCACCCTCGACTCGCGCACCGTGCTGGCGCGCATCTTGGCGCAGGTCGAGCGCCTGCTGGATGTTGAAAAATGCGCCATCATCGCCTGGGACGAACAACGCCAGGCTTTCATCGCCAAAGCCAGCCGCGGCCTTTCACCCCAATATGCCGAGCGGCTGGTCATTGGTCGCGACGAATTCAACTCGCTCACCCTGCGCGCCCTGCAGGCCAACCGACCTCTGCAAATCAGCGACACCGAAACCGACCCCACCGCCACGGCCATCCGACCGCGTGCACGCGCGGAAGGCTATCGCGCTGTGCTGGCCGTGCCCCTGCCCACGCAGCATACCCCGCCGGCAGCCCTGGTGGTCTATTACCCCAAGCCGCACACCTTCACCCCCCAGGAAATCGACCTGCTGACCTCCTTCGCCAATCATGCGGCGATGGCTATTGAAAACGCGGCCCTGTTTGCCCGCTCTGACGCCCGCCTGCAAGAACAAACCCGCCGCCTGGAAGCCCTCATCCAATCTATGGGCGACGCGCTGCTGCTGGAAGACCACGCCGGGCGAGTGCTCTACGCCAACCGGCGAATGGCCGCGCTGGCCGACCTGCCCCCCGAAGACCTCACCGGCACCGAAGCCGAGCGGGTGGTGCAACGCATTCTCACCCACGCCCCCAACACCGCGGCAGCGCGCGCCGCGCTGGCCCGCGCCGCTGCCGAAGGCGCCGCCGAAATCAACCTCCGCCTGCGCGGCCGCCTGACCACCTGGCAGGTGCAAATCTTCTCCGTGACCGATTCCCAGGGTGTGGCCATCGGCCACGGGCAGATCTGGAAAGACATCACCGCCGACCGCGAAATCGACCGCATGAAAGCCAGCCTGATGTCCACCGTTTCCCACGAACTGCGCACCCCCCTGGCCGCCATCAAAGGCTACGTCTCCACCCTGCTGGCCGAAGATGTCTCGTGGGACGCGGAAGCCCAGCGCGAATTCCTGCTGACCATTTCCGAGGAAACCGACCGCCTGAGCGACCTGGTGAGCGACCTGCTCGACCTTTCCCGCATCGAAGGGGGCAGCCTGAAGGTGCGCCGCGCCCTCATTGACTTGAAAGCCATCATTGCCCGCGCCGCGCAAAGCGCCCACCCCTCCCCCGGCGACCGGCTGGAGGTGCATCTGCCCGACGACCTGCCCCCCCTCCTGGCCGATCCGCGGCACATTGAAGTGGTGCTGCGCAACCTCATCGAAAATGCGGTCAAATACGGCGGCGAAGACTCCCCCGTACGCGTCACCATCACCGTGGAAACCGAGCACCTGGTCGTCCGCGTTGAAGACGAAGGCCCCGGCATTCCCCCTGAACACGTGCCCCATATTTTCGAAAGCTTTTACCGCGTCGAAGGGGGGCTGACGCGCCAGGCTTCCGGCGCGGGGCTGGGGCTCGCCATTTGCCGCGGCTTCGTGGAAGCCCACGGCGGTAAAATTTGGGTTGAACCGCGCGCTCGCGGCACGTGCATTGCCTTTTCTCTACCGCTGAACCCGCCCGAGGACGACGAAACTTCCCCCGCATAGAGGAGGTCGTATGGACGCCCAACACCCCACCGTGCTGGTCGTAGACGATGCCAAAAGCCTGCGCGAATTCGTGCGCCGCAACCTGGATGTGCGCGGCTATCGCGTGGTCACTGCCGTCAACGGCACCGACGCGCTGGCGCAATTCCAGACGCATGACATCGACCTCGTCATCCTCGATCTCATCATGCCCCAAATGGACGGCCTGGAAGTCATTCGCCGCCTGCGGCTGACTTCCAACGTGCCCATCATCGTGCTTTCCGCCTTGGGCGAAGAAAGCACAAAAATTCAGGCCCTCAATCGCGGCGCCGATGACTACCTCACCAAACCCTTCGGCGTGGGTGAGCTGCTGGCGCGGGTGCAGGCTGTCTTACGACGGGCACAACAGGCGCCCCAAAAGCAGGAAAGCCCGGTCATCGTGCGCGGCCCCATCGTGCTGGATCGAGAGCGCCACGAAGTGACCATCCATGGGCACCCCATCAACCTGACCCCCACCGAATTCAGCCTGCTGGAATACCTCATGCGGAACGCGGGCAAAGTGCTGCCCCATCGCGCCATTTTGCAGAACGTCTGGGGGCCGGAATATGGGCAGGAAGCCGAATACCTGCGGGTTTACATTGGCCGCCTGCGCCAGAAAATCGAACCCGACCCCAACAACCCTCGCTACCTGCGCACCGAGCGCGGGGTAGGGTATTCCTTCAACGCGTGACATCGCGCGCCGCGCCATCCTCCTGGGGGAGAAACCGCCAGCCCCACCGCTGCGGGGCTTCCCTCCGCCTGGCAAGCCATCGCGACGAAAAACCACAGGCCGGGGGCGGAAAGCACGTTACAATTTCCCCATGACTGCCTTACCGACCGTAGCCGTTGCCATGAGCGGCGGCGTGGATAGTTCCGTCGCCGCCGCCCTGTTGCGCGCCGAAGGCTACCGGGTGTTCGGCATCATGCTGCGGCTGTGGACCGAGCCGGGGCAGGAAGCCGAAAACCGCTGCTGCACCCTCGAAGCCACGGACCTCGCCCGCCATATCGCCCGCCAGCTCGATATTCCTTTTCATCTGGTTGACGCCCGGCAAACCTTCCGGGAAACGGTAGTGCAATACTTTTTGGAAGGCTACACCGGCGGCATAACCCCAAACCCCTGCCTGGTGTGCAATCGGGAAATTCGATGGGGGCTGCTCTGGCAACATGCCCGCGCCCTGGGGGCTGACTTCCTGGCAACCGGCCACTACGCGCGGTTACAACGCGATGCCACCGGCCAGGTGCACCTCTTGCAAGGGGTGGACGAGGGCAAAGACCAATCGTATGTGCTCAGTCGCCTGACGCAAGCGCAGTTGCAACACACCCTGTTGCCCATCGGGGCTTATACCAAAGACAAAGTGCGACAAATGGCACGCGCTTTCCACCTGCCGGTGGCCAACCGCCCCGACAGCCAGGATTTATGCTTTCTGGCCGGAGGCGACTATCGCGACTTTTTGCGCCGCCACGCGCCAGAGGTCGAGCGCCCTGGCCCCATCTACGACACCAGCGGCCAGCGGCTGGGCACCCATCGCGGGCTGGCCTTCTACACCATCGGCCAGCGTAAAGGGCTGGGGCTGGCCGCACCGCGCCCGCTCTATGTGCTCGCCAAAGACACCACGCGCAACGCCCTCATCGTAGGCCCCCGGGAAGCCCTGGGCCAGCGCGTGCTCGCAGCCGCCCAGGCCAACTGGATCGTGCCGCCACCGCAGGGGACCTTCCGGGCGCAGGTGCAAATTCGGGCCACGGCTCGCCCCCAACCAGCAGAGGTGACGCCGCTGCCAGAAAGCCGTTTTCGGGTGGTCTTCGACCAACCCCAGCGCGATATCACCCCCGGCCAGGCCGCCGCCGTGTATGTGGGCGCGGAATGCCTGGGCAGTGGCATCATCATCCAGGCCGCCGACGGCGATTGAAGTGCATGCCCCTCCCTTTGCCGCCCGTGGCCGCAGGAGAAAACGATGACTTTTCCCGCCTTTCTCTTTGGCACGTTGCTGGCCTTGCTTTACGGCGCCGTCTTTCACCTCTGGAAAAACGGCGGCCCTTTCCATCTGCTTGCCGACCTGGCGCTGGGTTGGGCCGGCTTTTGGAGCGGCCACCTGTTGGCGACCTTCCTGGGCTGGCAATGGGATCTGATCGGCGTGCTGCACTTCTGGGTGAGCACCGCAGCAGCCGCGGCCTTCCTGCTGGCCGGGCACTTTCTCATGCAGCCACCGCAATCATCACACTAATCACACTAATAAGACTAATCCGACCAAATGCCAAAACGGTGGTATAATAGCGCCGTTCCAACCCAACCCTGGGCTACGGCCCGAAAACCGGGGAGCTTTTATGAAACTACACGAGTACCAATCCAAGCAAATCTTTGCGAAGTATGGCGTCCCCATTCCAAAGGGGCGCGTCGCGGCCACGGCTGCAGAAGCGCGCGAAATTGCTGCAGAACTGGGTGGCCGCGTCGTCGTTAAGGCGCAGGTGCTGGTGGGCGGTCGCGGCAAAGCCGGCGGCATCAAACTTGCCAACAGCCCTGAAGAAGCCGAAGCCCACGCCACCGCCATCCTTTCCATGAAATTGAAAGGGTTGCCGGTGCGCAAAGTGCTGGTCGATGAGGCAGCCCACATCGCCAAGGAAATTTACCTCGGCATCACCAACGACCGGGCAGCCCGTAAACCGGTGATGATGGCCTCTGCCGAAGGCGGCGTGGAAATCGAAGAAGTCGCCCGCAAAACCCCTGAGAAGATCATCAAAATCCACATCGACCCGCTGCTGGGGCTGCGCGGCTACCAGACCCGCGACCTGGCCTTAGGCATCGACCTGCCGAAAGAATACTGGAAGGATTTCAGCAAGGTGTGCTTCGGCCTCTGGGAAGCCTACCAGAAGAGCGACGCCACCTTGGCCGAAATCAACCCCCTGGTGGTGACCGAGGAAGGCCAGGTGCTGGCCGTGGATGGGAAGATGATCGTCGACGACAACGCCCTCTTCCGCCACCCCGACATTGCCGAAATGCGCGACCTGGATGTGGAAGCCCCTGAAGAGGTAGAAGCGCGCAAATATGGGCTTTCCTACATCAAACTGGAAGGCGACATCGGCTGCATGGTCAACGGCGCGGGGCTTGCCATGACCACGATGGACGTCATCAAACTCTACGGCGGCGAACCGGCCAACTTCTTAGACATTGGCGGTGGGGCCAATGCCGAAAAAGTCGCCGCGGCCTTCCGCATCATCCTCTCCGAGCCCAATGTCAAAGCCGTGCTCATCAACATTTTCGGCGGCATTACCCGCGGCGATGAGGTCGCCAAAGGCATTTTGGCCGCGATGGAAGAGGTCAAACCCGAAGTCCCGATGGTCGCCCGGATTGTGGGCACCAACGCCGAAGAAGGGCGGCGCTTGTTGGCCAACGCCAACATGATCACCGCCGATACCCTGGTCGAAGCAGCCCAAAAAGCCGTGGCTGCCGCAAAGGGAGGTGCCCAATGAGCATCTTAGTGAACAAAGACACCCGCCTGGTCGTTCAAGGGATTACCGGCCGCGAAGGCATGTTCCACACCACCCAGATGGTGGCCTACGGCACCAAGGTGGTCGCCGGCGTCACCCCCGGCAAGGGCGGCCAATGGGTGCTCGACGACAAAATTCCGGTCTTTGATACCGTCAAAGCCGCAGTGGAAACCACTGGCGCCAACACCAGCGTGATTTTCGTGCCGGCTCGCTTTGCCGCGGACGCCATCTTTGAGGCCGCGGACGCGGGCGTGGAGCTCATCGTCTGCATCACCGAAGGCATTCCGGTGCAGGATATGATGCGCGTGCGGGCTTACCTCGATCAGAAAGGCTCGCGCCTGGTCGGCCCGAACTGCCCCGGCCTCTTGACCCCCGGTGAGGCCAAAGTGGGCATCATCCCCGGCAACATTGCCATCCCCGGCAATGTGGGCGTGGTCTCCCGTTCGGGCACGCTGACCTACGAAGTGCTTTATGCCATGAAGCTGCTGGGCATCGGGGCCAGCACCACCGTGGGCATCGGCGGCGACCCGGTCAACGGCACCAGCTTCCTCGACACGCTGAAGATGTTTGAAGAAGACCCACAAACCGAGAAAGTGGTGCTGATTGGCGAAATCGGCGGCACCGACGAACAAAAAGCCGCCCAATACATTGCCGATCACATGACCAAGCCGGTGGTGGCCTTCATCGCCGGGCAAACGGCGCCTCCGGGTAAACGCATGGGGCATGCGGGCGCCATCGTGGAAGGCGGCGAAGGCACCGCAGCCGAAAAGGTCGAGGCGCTGGAAGCCGCAGGCGTGAAAGTGGCCAAACACCCCGAAGAAATCGCCCACATTCTCAAGAGCCTGTAACCTCCGGCGCAGCCGAAGGAAAACAAACATCCCCTTGCTCTACCGCAAGGGGATGTTTTTCATGATGCCAGGGCGTGGGGGCGGGGCGCCGCTTGAAGTGCGGCACGCTGCCCCTGGGTTTGGCAAGCCGGGGCGTTCACGGCCTGGCGACCGAAATCGCCACGGTCACAAAATGCCCGCGGACGTCATAGCGCAGGCTGAGCACTACCCGGTCGCCCGCCGGTTTGGCGCGCGCCAGTTTCGCCACGTAGCCCACCACCGTATCTTGGGCGGCAGTCTGTTGCCAGCCATAGCGCGGCAACACTTCCTGGTAATAATCCAGCACTTCCCCCAACAGCGCCTTGACCCGATACACCACCAGGGTGCCGGCCTTTTGCACCTGAACATCGTAAGCCCCCGGCATCAAAGGGACGTCATCCGGCACGCCAGCGGGGGCAGGTAGCGAAGAAGCCAGAGAAAACGTCGGTGTGGCTGTCGCCAGCATCGGCGACGCCGTCACCGGCGGCTTCCCGCAACCCGATGCCGCCGCCAACGCCAGCATTCCCAGCCACACCCACCAGCGCATTTTCGCTCCTCGCGAAAAACAAAGCGGGCTTTGGCAAACCCTTCTGTCAAAACCCGCCTGAGTTTGTTGACAAACCGGTGCCCGTAGGCGCCGGTTCGATTGACCCTTTCGCCCGCGGAAGTTACAGGCGCTCTTCGATGTATTTCACCGCTTCGCCCACCGTCGTGATGTTTTGAGCATCCTCGTCGGGGATCTCGGCATCGAACTTGTCTTCCAGCGCCATGATCAATTCCACCAGGTCGAGCGAATCGGCTTCCAGGTCTTCCCGAAAACGCGCATCCATCGTGACTTTCTCGGGGTCGACGCCTAACAGGTCGACAATGATTTCTTTGACCTCTTCATAGACGTTCACGTCCGCCATGTTATGCCTCCTGAGAAAAGTGGTAAAGCCGTGCTAATTGTAACCCGCCTCGGCGGCCTGCGCAAGGTCGTTGACAACCCATGGGCGGGCTGGTAAGATACTCAAAGCAGGGAACACCCCACCATGAAAAAAGTTACGCCCATCGGACGGCGCAAAGCCGAACATATCCGCATCAATCTGGAAGAAGACGTCCGCTCGGGCTTGAGCACCGGGCTGGAAAAATATCGTTTTGTGCATCAGGCGCTGCCAGAACTGGACCTGGAAGCCATCGATACCCGTCTGAGGCTGTTCGGGAGGCAGTTGCAGGCACCGGTGCTGATTTCTTCGATGACCGGCGGCACCGCCGAGGCAGCCCGCATCAACCGCAACCTGGCGCAGGCAGCCCAGATGCACGGCGTGGCCCTGGGCGTAGGCTCGCAGCGGGCGGCGTTAGAGCACCCCGCGCTGGCGCCAACCTTTCAAGTGCGGCAGGAAGCCCCCGATATTCTCCTTTTTGCCAATCTGGGCGCCGTGCAACTCAATTATGGTTATACCGCCGACCACTGCCGCCGGGCTGTGGCCATGATCGAGGCCGACGCCCTCATTTTGCACCTCAACCCCTTGCAGGAAGCCCTGCAACCCGAAGGCGACACCCGCTTCAGCGGCCTGGTGCGCAAAATCGAAGCCGTGTGCCAGGCGCTGGAAGTGCCGGTGGTGGTCAAAGAAGTCGGTTGGGGCATCTCCGAACAGGCAGCCCGGATGCTGGCCGACGCCGGTGTAGCCGCAATCGACGTCGCGGGTGCAGGCGGCACCTCTTGGAGCCAGGTCGAAATGCACCGCGCGGCCACCACCATGCAACGCCAGCTGGCTGCCGCGTTCGTCAATTGGGGCATTCCAACGGCGGAATCTATCCTCGCAGTGCGCCGCGCCGCGCCGCAACTGCCGGTGTTTGCTTCGGGGGGGCTGCGCACCGGCATCGACATTGCCAAAAGCCTCGCCCTGGGCGCCACCCTGGGCGGTATGGCCGGACGGCTGCTGGCCGCCGCAACCGAATCGGCTGAGGCTGCAGCCGAAGCCCTGCACCTCATCATTCAGGAACTACGCGTCGCCATGTTTGCCGCGGGTGCCGCCGACCTCGAAGCCCTGCACCACACACCGCTGCAGCGCGTCCCCTAACCCTCTGGATGGAGACACCATGCCCATACCTTTGCCCCTGCGTGCCTATCAGGAAAACATGTTGCCCGCCGTCGAAGAAGCGATGGAAGCCATCGTGGAGCGCGCCCATTGCCAGGCCGACGATGGCCTCTACGACATGCTGGCTTATCACCTGGGCTGGCAGGGGGAAGGCGCGGGGCCAGCCGCGCGCGGCAAACGGATTCGCCCCTTGCTATTGCTGCTCACCGTCGAAGCCGCGGGCGGCCAGTGGCGGCGCGCCGTGCCCGCAGCCGCAGCAGTAGAGCTGCTGCACAACTTCTCCCTCATCCACGACGACATCGAAGACAACGGCGACACCCGCCGAGGCCGCCCCACCGTGTGGAAACGCTGGGGGCTCCCATTGGGCCTCAACAGCGGCGACGCACTTTTCACCTTGGCCAACATCGCCGTGTTGGAGCTCCACCCCCCCATCGATGCTGAAACCACCCTGCAAGCCGCCCGCATCTTACACCAAACCGCTCTGCACCTCACCAAAGGCCAGCACCTGGATATTTCCTACGAAGACCGCCCCACCGTAAGCATTGAGGCCTACTGGCAAATGGTGGAAGGCAAAACCGCGGCGTTGCTGGCCGCCTGCACCGAACTCGGCGCACTGCTGGCTGGCGTCCCCGACGTCCAGCGCCGCGCTTACCACGAATTTGGGCGCATGTTGGGGCTGGCCTTCCAGGCATGGGACGACTATCTGGGCATTTGGGGCGATGCGGCGCTCACCGGCAAATCGGTGACCGGCGACTTGATGGAACGCAAGAAAACCCTGCCGGTGCTCTACGGGCTGGAGCAGCAAGGGGCCTTTGCCCGGGCATGGGCAGGCGGAAGCCCCCACACCCCGGAAGAAGTACCCGCCCTGGCCGCGGCGCTGGAAGCCGATGGTGCACGGGCTTACACTGAAGCCACCGCCGCCAGCCTGACCGGCGAGGCGCTGCAAGCCCTCGAAAAAGCCGCCCCCCAGGGTGCAGCGGGCGAAGCCTTGCGCCAGCTGGCGCAGTTGCTGCTGCAACGCGCCCATTAAACAGGCGCCTGGCCTTCGGCTTTGCTCAGGCCAGGCGAGGCTCATCGGGGGATGAGAGATTGGCTGATGGGCAGAGTTTTGTCAGTCAATCAGCCTTGAAGGCTCAATATGCTCGCGCGAAATACAGTTTGTGCTTCGCGGGCTTGCCGCAGTAGATGCACTTCTGCCCTGCGGCGCTTTCGCCCTCCAGGGGAATGCAGCGGGTGGTGGCTTTGGTTTCGGCTTTGATGGCCGCTTCGCATTCGGGGT
>CAYYRG010000003.1:0-24719 GCA_964474015.1 uncultured Anaerolineaceae bacterium
TTCTGATGCCTGCTGTGCGTTGGGAAACTTTGCGGCAGGAAGCCCAGGCGTTAGCGGCCCATGCCCATGCCCCGGCAGCGTTTGCCGAGGCGTGGGAAGAGGTGCTGACGCGGTACGCCGACCGCACCTTTCGCCGTGGTCAGGCGGTGGGCGTCCCGCGTTTGCCGAGTTACCATTTGCCGCCGGCGGTGCTGATGGGTTTGTGGCAGGGGCTACGCGGTCATCTGGAAAGCCGCCCTGCCCTGGTGCTTCCCCTGGCGGAAGCCCTGTGGGCGCGCCCTGACCTGGAGTCGCGCCTGATGGCCGCCCGCCTCCTGGGGCTGGCCGCGGTGCAGCCGCCGGAGCCGGTGTTGCAGCGGTTCTGGCATTGGCTGGCTGCTGCCCCCGACCCGGCTATTGCTGCGGCCTTGCTGGAACATGGCACGGCCCGCCTGGTCGCCGAGGCGCCTCGGGCCTATCTGGATGCGCTGGGGGAGATGCTGGGGCGGAAAGATGGCGTGGTGCTGGGTTTGCAGGCGCTTGTGCCTTTGCTGGAAGCCCCGCGCTTCGAGAATCTGCCGCGTGTGTTGCGTTTTCTCGCCCCGTTGTTGTCGCCTCCTGACCCGGCGCTGCGCCCTGAACTGGCGGCTGTGTTGCGGGCGATGGCGCGCCGCTGGCCAGAAGAGACGACGCCGTTTTTGCGCTCGCTGTGGCGGGCGCACCCCGATGCGACCCTGGCATGGCTGTTACGGCGACTGCTTTCGGTGTTGCCGCCCGAGGCGGCTCAGAGCCTCAAGGTCACACTCGCCGATTACCGCTAAGCCTGCGCGGATGCGGCGCGGGGCATCTTTGCAGAGAGGTCTATGTTTTCTCCTTTGACGCTTACCTTGATCATTACCGCTTTGGCGGCGATTGTGCTCATCAGTGGCAGGGTGCGCCCCGATTTGGTCGGGCTGTTGGTGGCGCTGAGCCTGGCTTTGACGGGGGTGCTGCCGTTGAAAGCCGCGTTGGGGGGCTTTTCGAGCAACGTGGTTTTTGTTTTGCTTTCTATCTTCATCCTTACCAAAGGGCTGGAAAACACCGGTGTCACGGCGTGGCTGGGAGACCGGCTGGCGCGTTTGGGCAGTGGGTCGGAGGGCCGTTTGGTGGGTGTGACGATGATGGCTTCGGCGCTGCTTTCCCTTTTTATGAACACGGTGGCTGCGGCAGCAGTGCTCTTGCCGCCAGTGCTGGCCATCACCCGCCGTCGGCGCGACGTGGCCCCTTCGCGCGTGCTCATCCCGTTGGCCTATGCCACGCTGTTGGGGGGCACGGCCACTTTGTTGACCACCGCGAACCTGGTCACCAGTGCATCGCTGGCGGCGCATGGGTTGAAACCGTATGGGCTGCTCGATTTTCTGCCTGTGGGCCTGCCGGTGACGGCCGCGGGCCTGGTGTTCATGTTGCTGGTGGGGCGGCGGTTGTTGCCGCGCTACCCTGTCGAGCCTGACGGCGAAGCCCTCGCCGACCTGGTGGAAGCCTATCGCCTGCGGGAAGGCCTGCACGCCCTGCGAGTTTTGCCTCATTCTCCTCTGGTGGGGCGGCCAGCCAGCAAGCCGCGCACCGCCACCGATGCCGGCCTGACGCCGGTGGGGCTGCTGGTTGGCGGGCGCATCGTGTTTGCCGACCGGCTTGCGCCGGAACGCCGTTTGCGCCCTGGCGATGTGCTCGTGGTCGTGGGTTCCAGCCCGCCGGAGGTGCTGACGCGCCTCGCTCTGGAGCCGGTGGATGAACCCGATCTGTACGATATTTTTCGCGCCCAGGCGGTGCTGGTGGAACTGGCGCTCAACCCGCGCGGGAATGCCGCCGGGAAAACGCCCCAGTCGTTGCGGCTTTATGCCCGCTATGGGCTGCGTATTCTGGCCGTGCGCCGCGACGCCGAGGTGTTGGAGCGCAATCTCTATACCCTGCCGTTGCGTCAGGGCGACGCGTTGCTGGCTTTGGTTCCTGCGGAAAACGAGCCTCACCTGCGCGACGATGCCGATTTCGTGGTGTTGAGCGTGCACCGCGGCGAGGGCGGCGGCGTGGACTGGCGAGGCTTTGTGGCAATTGCTTTGCTGGTCGCCGCACTGGTGCCAGCGGCGCTGGGTTGGGCGCCGTTGGCGCTGACTACCCTTTCGGCGGCTACGCTGATGATGTTGGTGGGCATTGTGCCGCCGCCGCAGGCTTATCGGGTCATCCCCTGGCAGGTGTTGTTCCTCATTGGTGGGATGATTCCTTTGGGTGTGGCCATGCGCCAGACGGGGGCAGCGACCTTTCTGAGCCGTCAAATGCTGCTGCCGTTGGCGCACGCGCCAGGGTGGGGCATTGCGGCGGCCTTCCTGCTGCTCACGGCGATGCTCGCGCAGGTCACCAGTGGACAGGTCGCGGCGTTGCTGCTGGCCCCCCTGGCGATTGCCGCTGCCGAAAGTTATGGCCTGCCCCCGCGCGGGCTGGGCATGGCAGTGGCGGTGGGGGCTTCTTTCGCCTTCCTGCTGCCGACCGGCCATCCTGTCAACCTGCTGGTCATGCAGCCGGGGCGGTATAAGCCGGCCGATTACCTCAAAGTGGGGCTGCCGCTGTTGCTGGTGGTTACGCCAGTGGCAGTGGTGGCGCTGCAATGGTTCTGGCTGCGGTAGGCGCAATTTCCGCCTTGACAGCAGCGGGGGGAAAGGGTAGCATACGGCTATCTTGCACCGGGCGGCGTTGGCCGCCGGGGAGGTGTTTTGTGTCTGTGCCCCAACCGTTACCGCAACCTCAAACTTTTACCGACCGGATGCGCGTGCGTTTCAAGGGTGTGTTGGATGCGGTGGGTGGCTTTTTCAACCGCCTGGGGGTGCATCCGAACGCGATGACCGTGACCGGGGTGGTAGGCAATGCTGTCGCGGCTGTGCTGCTGGCGCAGGGCCGCATTGTGGCGGGGGGGCTGGTAGTGCTCGCAATGGGAGCATTCGATGCCCTTGACGGCACCATGGCGCGCCTGCGCGGCGGTGGTACGGCCTGGGGGGCTTTCCTTGACTCGGTAGGCGACCGGTATTCTGAACTGTTGCTGTTTGGCGGGCTGGCCTATTTCTATGCTTCCCGCGGCAATTTGCTGGGCATGTCGCTGGCGTATGCTGCCGCGGCGGGGGCGGTGTTGGTTTCCTATACTCGCGCACGCGCCGAGGCGCTGGGGTGGGAAGTTAAAGTCGGCTTGCTGACCCGCTTCGAGCGTTATCTGGTGCTGGCCCCGGCTTTGGTGCTCAACCTGCCGCTAATCGGTGTGGGGTTGATTGCCGTAGGCGCGAATCTGACTGCCTTCCAGCGGATTTTCTTCGCCCACCGCCTCGCGGTGGCTTCGCAAACTCGAGACGAGGCATAGTGTTATGGTTTTTCATATTGGCCCGATTCCGATTCATGTGTATGGCCTGTTGTTGATGCTCGGCGCGCTCGCCGGCGCGTGGCTGGCGACGGTGGAAGCCAGGCGCCGCGGCCAGGACCCTGAGATTATCTGGGACGCGTTGACATGGGTGTTGATTGGCGGCGTGGTTGGTGCGCGCCTGTGGCATGTGTTTACTCCGCCCGAATCGATGGTCGAGATGGGCATCACCACCCATTATTACCTTACGCACCCGCTGGCGATTCTGGAAGTGTGGCGCGGCGGGCTGGGCATTCCCGGCGCGGTGATGGGCGGGCTGCTGGCGTTTTGGCTGTTTGCCCGCCGCCGCAAACTCAATTTTGCCCTCTGGCTCGATATTGCCGCCCCTGGCGTTGCGTTGGGGCAGGCCATCGGGCGCTGGGGCAATTACGTCAATCAGGAACTCTACGGCGCGCCGACCCATTTGCCCTGGGCGATTTACATTGACCCTGCCCACCGTTTGCCCCAGTTTGCCGATCAGGCTTACTACCATCCGCTTTTCTTTTACGAGTTCGTTTGGAATTTGCTCAACATGGGGGTGTTGCTTTACGCGGCCCGCAAGTGGAGCGACCGACTGCGCACCGGCGACATTTTCTTGATGTACCTCATCATTTACCCCGTAGGGCGCTTCTTCCTGGAGTTCCTGCGGCTGGACCCCGCTGAAGTGGGCGGGCTGGATATCAACCAGATGCTGATGGCAGTGGTGGCGCTCAGCGCGGCGGCTGCGCTGGCCTGGCGGCATCGACGGGGGGCGGCAGTGCCGCAACCGGCAAGCACGCCCGGCAAGCGCCGTCGGCGGCGAAAGTAGGCTTGAGGCCATGATTGTCGCGGAGCATTTGGGCAAGCGGTTCGATGATTTTTGGGCGGTGAGCGATTTTCACTTGCGCGTCGCGGCGGGCGAGGTGGTGGCTGTGCTTGGCCCCAATGGGGCAGGGAAGACCACCACGGTGCGGATGCTGGCTTCCCTGCTGCGCCCCACGCGCGGGCAGGCGCTGGTGGCGGGCTTTGATACGGCAACGCAGGGCCTCAAGGTGCGCCGCCACGTGGGGGTGTTAACCGAGCAACACGGCCTCTATACCCGTATGCCAGCGTATGAATATCTGGAAGTTTTTGGCAAAATCTATGGGCTGGAAGGCGACCTGCTCGCCCGTCGGATTGCCCACTGGATGGACTATTTCGGCCTCTGGGATTTCCGCACCTGGCGCATTGGCACGTATTCCAAGGGAATGCGGCAAAAACTGGCCCTGGCGCGAGCCTTGCTGCATGAGCCGCCGGTGCTGTTGCTCGATGAGCCTACCTCGGCGATGGACCCCGAAAGCGCCCGCCTGGTGCGGGAAGCCATCCGCGGCCTGCGTTCGCAAGACCGGGCCATTTTGCTTTGCACCCATAACCTTTACGAAGCCGAGGTGCTGGCTGACCGCATTGCCATCATGCAGGCGGGGCGCGTGGTGGCTGTTGGTACGCCGCAGGCGCTCAAAGACCGCTGGCTGGGCCCGCCGGTGTTCGCGGTGATGCTTGATCGTCCGGTGGCTCGCCCTTTGCCTGCGTTCCCGCCGGCGGTGGAGGTGGTGCGAGCCGAAGGGCGCACGTTGGAAATTCGCTCGCCCCACTGGGAACGCGACAATGCTGCCGTGGTGGCGGCGCTGGTGGCGGCAGGCTATGGCGTGCTTCAGGTGGCTGAGGTGCCCCGCAGTTTGGAACAGGTGTATCTCAAGGTGATGGCGCATGAACAGGCATGAGTGGAAGCGTTGGTGGGAAGGCACGTTGTTGATTACCCGGCGCGAGGTGCGCGACCAGTTGCGCGACTGGCGCATTGTGCTGCCGATTGTCGGGCTGACGCTTTTCTTCCCGCTGTTGATGAATGCGACGGCCAAGGCCATGGTGAATTTTGTCGCCCGTTATGGGGCCGATATTGTCGCTGAGCGGCTGTTCCCTTTTCTGATGATGGTGGTGGGGTTCTTCCCGGCTTCGATCTCCCTGGTGGTGGCGCTGGAAAGCTTCGCCGGTGAGCGTGAACGCCGCACGATGGAGCCGTTGCTGGTCGCCCCTTTGACCGATGCACAGTTGTACGTCGGGAAACTGCTGGCGGTGCTGTTTTTGCCGCTCACGGTGAGTTATGTGGGCGTGGGGGTGTATGTGTTGGGTCTGCATTTGGTGACGGGCTGGTGGCCTTCTGCTATTTTGTTGGGCATGGTGTTTTTGCTCACTACGGTGCAGGCAGTGATGATGGTTTCCGCAGCGGTAGTGATTTCCACCCAGGCCACCTCGGTGCGGGCGGCAAATCTGCTGGCCTCGTTGGTCATCGTGCCGGTGGCGCTGCTGTTGCAGGGGGAAAGCGTGATGATGTTCTATCAGCATTATGGCGTGTTGTGGGCGACGGCGGCGGCGGTGCTGTTGGTGGCCGTGCTGACTTCCCGCATGGGGCTGGCGCATTTCAACCGTGAAAACCTCTTGGGGCGGGAGGTGGATATCCTCAACATCCGCTGGATGTGGGGGGTGTTTTGGAAGGCCTTTCGGGGGGAAGCCGCGGGCGTGCGTGCCTGGTATGGCGAGGTGTGGCAGGATGTCAAATCGTTGGGGTGGCTGATGGTGGTGGCGTTTGCGCTGATGGGGGGCGCGGTGGCGTTGGGGGTGTGGCTGGCAAAAGATATCCCGGCCCAGGCGCTTTCGGCGCCTTCTCCGATGGAGTTCCGGGCTACTTTGCGCTCGGGCACGCTGGGCGGGCTGACGGTGGTAGGTTGGCGTGGCAGTTTGTTCGTGTGGTGGCACAACATCCGTGCCATGCTGCTGGCCGCGGTGGGGGCTGGTTTTACTTTTGGCGTGCTGGGCATTTTGATTCCTTTGTTGCCCTATGGTTTGATTGGCGGTGCATTGGCAGTGTTTGCCCGTTCGGGGCTGTTTTCGCCGTGGACGGCGTTTGCCGTGATGGTGCTGCCCCATGGCGTGGTTGAGATTCCGGCCACGGCGTTGTTTGTGGCGGCCACGCTGCGCCTGGGGGCTTCGCTGGCTTCCCCCGCGCCTGGAGAAAGCCTGGGGGCGTTCTGGTTGCGGGCGTGGGCGCGCTGGTGGCGGATTTTTCTGGGGGTGGTGGTGCCGCTCATGGCTGTGGCTGCCGTGCTGGAAGCCAACCTGACACCCCTTATTGTGAGCCGTTATTTGTTACATTGACGCCGCTTGTGAAAGGCTCGCGGCGTGGGGGGATGCTGTTTCCCGCTCACAAAACCGGTTGGGAAAATGAAAACGCCCGTCGCATGGACGGGCGTTTGGGTTTGCTGGGGATGGATGGCGTTTAGCCGGTCCAGTCAGCCGGGGCGCTGGGCGCGGCTGGCGGGGGACTTCCCGCGGGCATCAGCCCCCCCGTTGCCTCAGCATAAGCCTGACCGTAGAGGTGGCCTTCCACTGCCACCACGTAGGGGTAGGTAATGATGATGCCCACCACGCAGGCGATGAGGCCCAGCGGAGCGATGAAGCCTGCCACCAGTGAACCCAGGAAGACGATGAGATAGGCGCTCAGGTTGTCTTTCACCATGCTGATGGCTTTGCCAAAGGCCAGCCCTTCGCCGATGCTGTCGGCGGCCATGGTAAAGCGCATCAGTGCCGCGGGCATTACAAAGCCCATGAAAATGCTGTAAATGAAGACCACGCAGCTAATCAACAGATTGACCAGGGCTGCCGCGGTGCTCAGGTCGTTGCTGTTTTGCCCCATCATTGAGAGGGTCATCGTACAGGCTTCCAGAATGATGAGGGGCAGGGCGTAGACCAATGCGACCACCAGCCCTTTGAGGCCGCGTGTGAAGTAAGTGCCGAAGTCATCCCAGCCGGGCAACACTTCGGCTTCGCCACCGGCGACGCGACGCCCGATTTCCAGCATCCACCCCAAAATGGCAAAGTTGACAATGGGGATGAGCAGGATGATGCCGCCGATGGCAATCTTTTTCAGCCATTCTTTGTCTTCGAAAACGAATGAAAATGCCTTTCCGAAATCCATCTGACTCCTCCAAACGAGTGATCGTAGGTTTTTACGATGCGACTAATACATTTCCATTATAGCATGAATGAAAAAAAGATGAAAAAACCGGCCTCTCGTTCGAGGCCGGCGATGGAAGGCGTCAGGGACGCGGGCTTTTTATGACCACGTCAGGATGAAGACGATTGTGAACAGGGTGGTCACCAGGAATTGGCGGATGCCGATGACGGTGGGCTTGACCTTGACCGCGGGGCGGAACACGCCCCAGGTTGTTTCCGCCCATTGCACCGCGTAAGCCAGCCATAGCCAGGGGGAAACCACGCCGAAGATGCCCAAGGCCAGCACGGCTACGAGGTTGAAGGTGGTGTAGCAGAGGGCACGCCAGCCTTTGCGGGCGCGTTCCCGCAGGGGCGGTGTGGTTGGCCAGGCGCGCTGTTCGAGCCGCAGGTAGGCATAGACAATCGAGGCCGCGGCCTGAAACCACAGCAGCAGCCACAACAACCAGCCCGTCCATGTAACGCGCCCTTGCGCCAGCCAGAGGGCGGCGGGGGCACTGAGGGCCAAAGACCCGCTGGCAACGACTTCTACATCCATGCGGCGGCGCTCGGCGCGATGGGCTACCAGGTGAAGATGCCACAGGAAAACGAGCAGGGCCGGCACGGCCAGCCAGAGCAGATACACTGCGCCGGCGCGCGCTAATGCGATGGCCGCGACAACGCCCAACGCGCCGTAAATGCCACTCCAAAACAGCGCCGCCGGCAGGTCTTTGCGGCTGCGGCGTTTGGTATATACCTTTACGGCGATGGTCACCGGCTGACGGGCAAAAAAGGCAGCCAATGCGCCGATGACCAACCACGCTGTCGCGGCGTCCCAGCGATGACCGGCGGCCAGACCAACGGCCAGCGGGCTGAGCAGGAAGGCCCACGCGCCGTGTTCCTGGGGCAGGGCGATGTGTTTGCGAAAGATGCGTTCCGGTTTCATGCTGACCCCTGGTTGCAAAGGATGGGCGTTGGCCGCGATTATAACCCGCCCGGCAAGCGGCATGACAAATTCTTCGCAAACTTTCATCTTGCCCCGCGGCTTTTTCAGTGCTGCGATTTGATCTCGGCAGCGGGAATGCCCTGATCGCTGGCGACGACCAGCCCCTCGCCGCGGCGCAGATCGCCTTTGTAGGCTCTGCCGCTGGTTTCTGGCACCCAGCCTTCCAGGTCGAAAGGGATCACGCCGTAGGCAATCATCCATTCGCCGTTGTATTTGCGGGCGATGTGGACGTGGGTGCCGGTGGTGCGCCCGCCTTCACAGGAAGGGTGCCCCACCGGGTCGCCGGTTTTGAGCCGCACGCCCTGAGGCGCACGCCCGTTGTCGGCCAGGTGGAAGTAGAAGACGTCCCAGCCGGTGCGCTCGTCGCCGTCGCCGTCCAGGTCGAGCATGACTTCGGCATACGTCGAGCGCGCCACCACGCCGTCGGCCACGGCCACAGCCCATTTGTCGGTGGGTTGACAGCCGGAAACGCCCAGCGGGGCAAAGTCGAGAGCGGCGAAGGGTTGCCCCAGCCCCCAGCCGGTGTGCGGCGCGCCGGTGAACACCCAGATTTCGCCTTTCGGGAAGGGCAGTTTCATCGGCGGCTGGTGTAGATTGGCGGGAATGTGCGGTGGTGGCGGGTTTTTCCACGGGTCGCCGAAGAGGAAAGCATAGAGCCGGAAGAACCCGCGCGGCGAGACGGCTTCGTGGTACATGTTGGCAGGCAGCATTTGGGCAAAATAGTTTTGCAGCGCCACGGTGGCGGCGTTTTGCCAGGGGTCAGGACGCACTTCGGTGCCGTCGCGCAGCACGAACAGCGGCAGCGCGCCCAGCTTCCAGCCGTAGTAGCCGTTGTTGAGTAGATTGGCTGCATAATTGAGCTGCAGAAACAGGCCGTGATGTTCGGGGTCTTTGTAGCCCAGGGGGTAGCGCATTTGCTCTGGGGGCAGGGTGGGCCTGGTGAGCGCCCCGGCCTGGTATTCCAGCAGGGCGAGCAGCAGTCGGGGGTCGATGCTGTACATCCGGCTGATGTAATCGACGATATTGGCGCCGTCACGCGTGGCGTTGGCAGCATATTCCTGATAGTGCGCCAACCAGCCGTTGGGGTAGCGTGCCAGGAAGGCGCGGGTGTCGAAGTCGCGGGCCGCCGGCCCGTTGACGAAGAGCGCATCGGGCAAAATTTTGAACGGCGTACCCCAGAACGGCGCGTAGTAAATCGGCACCTTCATGGGGAACCCCGGCGGCAGGGTGGTGACGTCGCGTGGAATGTTGGGGTTGGCATCCAGAATTTGCTGCACCGTGGTGTTGAAGTGCGCGGCAATGGCGGGCAGGGTGTCGCCATCCTGCGCGGTGTAATCGACCAGGGTGCCGGGGGCATATTCGGGGCGGGTGGGCAGGGGGGTGCCTTCCAGCGTAGGGGTGGGGGTGGCCGCGGCAGGGGAAGCCGCGGCGGGCGCGCGGTTTCCTGTTGCAGCAGGGCCACACGCTGCCAGGAGCACCAATGCTCCCAGCCAGAAGGCTGCTGTCAGGTTACGGATTTTGGTCATCGCTGGGGCGGAAGATCTCTTGTTTGGGGCTGCCGCAGGGGCAGGCTCGGATGGTTTTGTCGTCTTTGGTCAGGGTGCCTTCGTAGGGCTGCGGGCCGGCGTGAGGCACCCAGCCGTCCATCACGAAAGGCACGGGGCCGTCGGCGGCAATCCACTCGCCGTTGTATTTGCGGGCGATGTGAACGTGCGTACCGGTGGCGTGCCCGCCTTCGCAGGAAGGATGGCCAATGCGGTCGCCGACGTGCAGGTGAGTGCCCGCGGCGACGCGGCCTTTGTCGGCAATGTGCAGGTAGAGAATATCCCATCCGGTTTGTTCTTTGCCGTCGCCGTCCAGGTCGAGCATGACGACGCCCTGGCCTGAGCGCACCACCACGCCCGACGCCACGGCCACCACCCATTTTCGGGAGACTTCACACCCCCCGTGGGTAGAGCCGGGGGCAAAATCGAGGGCTGCACGCGCGCCGTCGTGTTCCCATGCCCCGTGAGGACCGCCGGTGAAATACCATACGCTGCCTTTTTGGAAAGGCAGGATGAGCGGTGGTTGGGTGAGGTCGGGAGGGTAAAGAGGTTCAACGGTGTACGCGCGTGCCCAGGGGTCGCCGAACATTTTGGTGTAAAAAGCCGGGAAGCCGGTTTTTTCATCCAGGGCGCGTTGCCACTCGGCGCGGTTGGCGCTGACCTGGGCGAAGAAATAGGCCAGGGCTACGGTGCCGGCGTTCAGGTCGGGGGCCAGGCGAGCGGTGGTGCCGTCGCGGAAGCGGAGGGTGGTGAGCAGGCCTTCCCGCCAGCCGTAGTAGCCAATGGAAAGCTGGTTGACAGCCCAGGCCAGTTGGTGGTAGAGAGGGGCGTGGTTGTCGGTCTCCGTATAGCCAAGAGGGTGGTTTTCCTGGAAGGGGTTGGTGGGGTATTCGTACACCCAGTGCCCTTCATATTCCAGCAATGCCAGCAGCAAGCGAGGATTGATGGAATTGTTGAGGGCAACTTCGGCCAGAATGTCGGCGCCGGAGGTCATGCCCGTGCTGGGCAGGTATTCGCGATAGGTGCTCAAATAGCCCCCGGCTTGTTCCACGTAAGCGCGCACGTTGAAGTCGATGGCCGAAGGCGAATAGACGACCTCGCTATCGGGCAGCAAGTGGGTGTTGGCGGTGGTGTGGGGCAGCCGCCGCGGGATGAGTAACATGGTGTTGGGCGAAAGCAAGCCCGTGGGAGGGAGGGGCGCGTTGGCGCGGATTTCTTTGACGGCCACGCCGAAGCGCACCGCCAGGGCAGGCAGGGTATCGCCTGCCTGGGTGTAGTAAATGTAAGGGGGCTGGTGGGCCAGGTCGGGCGTTGGGGAGGGGGTTGGGGTAGGCGGGAGGGTGGTCGGCAGGGGGGTGGGAGAAGCCTGGGGTGTGACCGTGGGAATGTGCAACGGCACAGGCGTGGCTGAAGGCGCGGCGCTCCACGGCTGGGCGCCCGCGACGACCGTGCCGCAGGCTGTAAGCATCAGTCCCAGCCCCATTGTGAAGAAAAGCCACCACCGCACTTGTTTTGGCATGGGGGAATTATACCGTTAACATGGCAGCCCTCTTTTGCCTGCTTGTCTGGGGGTGTGCTAAGGTGGGGGGCATGTTGAGAAAGTTCTTGTCTCACAGGCGGCAAATTGGGTGTTCGGGCGGCCTTTGTGCTAAAATACTCCCTCGGAGGTGTATGATGGCAAAGAGTAAAAAAGACAAGAAGCCCAAGATGAGCCGTGCTCAGCAACGCGCGATGCGCCGTCAGCAAATCGTGATGGCCCTCATTGGCGGGCTGATCATCCTTTCTTTCGTCGTGACCCTTATCAAATAGTTTTGGCCATGTGCGCGTGGCAGCGCTGGATGGGGCGGTTGATAGGGGTAGCCTGGTTGTTGGGCTTCCCCGCCTTGGCGCGCGCCGCCGGGCCTCTCCCTACGCCCTCGGTGCCACAGGGCGCCTGGGTGGTGACGGCTGAGGAGGTGCGTTGGGTGGCGGGCGCAGCAACGCCTGCCGAAGCCCTGGAGGCTGCCGGCGTCCATTTACCCGAAGGCGCACGTTTGACCGTCAACGGCCAGCCCTGGAAGGCCGACCAACCGCTGCCTGCTCGGGGCTGGGCGGTGGTGCAGCCGCGCTTGCCGGTGAATCTCGCGGCGACGGTAGATGGTGCACCGCTGGCCCTCAGCACGACGGCGCCTTCTTTGGGGGAAGCCCTGTGGGAGGCGGGCGTCACCTTGCACGAGGGCGACCGGGCGACGCCTGCGCTCTGGCTTTCCCCTGCAGGCACGCGTCGGCTTACCCTCAAGCGGGCGACGCAATTGCGCGTGCAAGATGGCCCGCACACCTTGCTTTGGGCAAGCGCCGCCCCCACGGTCGGGCAGGCATTGGCCGAAGCTAACCTCGCCCCTCAGGGCCTGGAAACCACCACCCCCGGCGATACCATGCCCCTGGCATCCAAGGCGCCGCGGCTGGTGTTGCATCGTATTTGGGAAAAGGTGATGCTGCGCCAGTTGCCGGTGGCCTTTACTTCGAAAACCGAAGCGCGTGCCGATTTGCCATTGGATACCGTCAAGGTGGTGCAGCAAGGGCAGTACGGTTTGCAGGTGCAGCGAGTGCGGGTGCGGTATGAGGATGGAAAAGAGATCGGCCGGGTTGTGGACGACACCTGGCTGGCGCGCGCACCTCAGCCCCGCATTGTGGGCTATGGCACGAAAATTACGGTGCAAACTTTGCAGACCCCCGACGGGCCGGTGAAGTGCTGGCGGGTGTTGCGCGTATACGCCACCTCGTATTCGCCCTGCCGCCTGGGGGTTGACCATTGTTCGGATAAAACCTTCAGCGGGGCTACCCTCCGCAAGGGCATCGTGGCGGTCAAGCGGTCGTGGTATCACTACATGGCAGGGCAGAAGGTGTATGTGCCCGGCTACGGCTTTGGCACCATTGCCGACATTGGCGGCGGCATCCCAGGCCGCTATTGGATTGATCTGGGGTATACCGATAGTGATTATCAATCGTGGCATCAGTGGACCACGCTCTGCTTCGTGGCACCGCCGCCTCCCCCCAACCAGATTCCGTGGATTCTTCCCTGAACGTCCCTCAACTTTTACGGCAATACGGCCTGCGCCCTGACAAGCGCCTGGGGCAGAATTTCCTCGTCAGCCCGGCGGGGCTGCAAAAGGTGGTGGCGGCTGCTGGGCTGACCGCGGACGATGCGGTGCTGGAAATCGGGCCCGGCGTAGGCAGCCTGACGGTGTTGCTGGCGAGGCAGGTGCGGCGGGTTGTGGCAGTGGAACTCGACGAGCGCCTGCGCCCGCCCCTGGAGGCCGTGTTGCGCCCTTACCCTCAGGTGACCCTGGTGTTTGGCGACATCTTGAAACAAGATGTCGCTGCGTTGATGGGGCATACTCCCTATAAAGTCGTCGCGAACATCCCTTACTACATCACCTCGGCGGTTATCCGCCATTTGCTGGAGGCGCACACCCGCCCTGAACGGCTGGTGCTGACCGTGCAGCGCGAGGTGGCCGAGCGTATCGTCGCGCGCCCGCCTCACATGAGCCTGCTGGCGCTGAGTGTGCAGGTGTTTGGGGAAGCCCGCCTGGCGGCGCGTTTGCCTGCTGGCGCGTTTTACCCCCGCCCGCAGGTCGATTCGGCAGTCGTGCGGGTGGATATGACCCCGCCGCGCGTGCCAGAAGCCCGTCTGGATGCCTTTTTTCGGCTGGCGAAGGCCGGTTTTGCCCAACGCCGTAAAACCTTGCGCAATGCCCTTGCGGCCGGTTTGGGCTGGCCAACGACGCAGGCTTTGGCGTTGTTGGAGGCCGCGGGTATTGATGCCCGCCGCCGGGCGGAAACCCTTTCGCTGGAAGAATGGGCGGCGCTGACGGCGGCGTATGCGGCGCTTTCGGCGTCGTCGCCTTGAGCGGGTGTCTGCACCCAAACGGCAAAGCGCCCCGCACATGGCAGGGCGCTTTTTTTGCTACGGGTGAGGGAAGATTATTTCTGGGATGCCAGTTCTTTGTCAATGATTTGTTTGAACACGCTGAACGGCTGCGCGCCCACCACCGGAATGCCGTTGATGAAAAATGTGGGGGTCGAGCGCACGCCCAATTGGGCTGCGTATTGTGCGTCGGCCTGCACTTCAGCGCGATAGCGGTGTTCTTTCAGGCATTGCTGGAATTGCTCAATGTTTAGCCCCACCTCTTTCGCATAGGCAAGGTAAGCGGCCTGCCCCAGCCCCTGCGATTGTTTGAACAGGGCATCGTGGTATTCCCAGTATTTGCCCTGCTCGCCGGCACAGTCGGCGGCTTCGGCGGCAGGCAGCGCTTCGGGGTGAATCTGGGTCAATGGGAAGTCGCGATACACGAGGCGGATTTTGTCACCGTAGGTTTTGAGCAGTTCGCCCTCGACCTGCTCAGCCCAACGGCGGCAGTAGGGGCACTGGTAGTCGGAAAATTCAATGATGGTGACCGGCGCAGTGGCCGGCCCCAGGGCGGGGTCATCATCGGTGGAGACGTCGTAGCGTTTGGGTTCCCCCTGCGTGGCCTGGGCTGCGGCTTTTGGGGGCTGGTTTTGGGTTTGAACTGCGGCTTGCTGGGGCGCATTGGTGTGCCCTGTGCCCCAAACCAGGAAGCCCGCAAACAGCCCTGCCGCAAAGGCGACCACGATGAGGATGTAAAACGCGCTGACGACCAGAGGTTGTGAGTTAGAGGGGGGGAGTTGTTTCTTAGCCATGCGGCGGATTATACCACGCTGCCTTCAAGGGGTTTTGGCTGCCGAGGTTGTGCTTTTTTTCTCGGCTGCAGGAGGCGCGGCATGGCTTTCCGTCGCCTTGGCTTTGGGGTGACTGTCTGCCGCGGCGGGGCTTTCGGCGGCTTTGCCGTTGCCGTTGCTTTGCGTGCCGGAGGGGGAGCGGTGGTCTGTGGCATAGAACCCCGACCCTTTGAATACAATACCTACCGGTTTGTAGACGCGATGCAACCCCTCCGCCCCGCATTCCGGGCAGCGGGAAGGCTGAGGGTCGTTGAAGCCCAGGCGTTGATCGAAAGTGAAGCCACAAACATCGCAGCGGTAAGTGTAAACCGGCATAATGCACCTCGTCCCGAAATAGAATCCTCACAACCAGCCCTCAAGGGCGAAGAGGATTATAGCGCGCCCGCAGGCGTGTGGCAAGTGCAGAAGGCGAGAACAACGCGCCGGGCGTTGCGCTCGTGGCGGCGTCGTTTGGCTGGCTGGGAGACATTGCCTTCCCGCGACGCGAGGCGGAAAACTGCATGGTGTAAAAAACTGCGGGGGTTTCATTTTGTGAGATAATAGAGGGACTGAACCGCGAAAATTCCCTGGGGCGCTGCTCAGCCAGGCCGTTGCAGCAAAGTGGTTTCTCGCTGCCGGAGCGATGCGATGCCCGGTGCTGGTGAGGCGTTGGCGTTTCCCCTTGCCCTGGCGGCTGGGGGCGGTGGTGCGTTTGGCGAGGTTTGGCGGGGCCCAGGCAGCAGGAGCAGAGCGATGCAGATTCGAGCGATTACGGTATTTTCGCACCCCGAAGATGTGGAAGCCGCGGCAAAAGTCGCCGCGACGGCACGGCTGGTATTGGAGGCCGCGGGGGAAACGGTGCAAACGGTTCGTTGGGCTTTGCCGCCGTTTCCGCTGTTGGTGGCTGATGAGGCGGGGGCGGTCAGGCTGGCTCGCGAGGTAGGCGCGGCGGCCCAGGCGTATGGGCTGGATTATGTTTCACTGGGCCCGGCGTTGCCTGCGCGCCCCGAAACTTACCGGTGGGTGCCGGCGCTGCTGGCCGAAACCTCGGTGGTTTTTTGCAGCGGCGTGATGGCGGATGATGAGGGCATTGCGCCAGAGGCGATTCGGGCATGCGCTGGCGTGATGGCCGAGTTGGCGCCGTTGGAGCCTGACGGCTTTGCCAATTTGCGTTTTGCAGCCCTGGCTTCGGTGCCTGCGGGTGCGCCGTTTTTTCCGGCGGCGTACGCCCCGCCGTTGTTGCCACGCGGGCAGGTGTTGGTGGCGCTGGCGCTGGAAGCCGCCGATTTGGCGGTGGCGGCCTTTGCCGATGCCCGCGACGCTTTGGCAGCGCGTGGTGCGCTGGTGGCGCGCCTGGAAGCCCACGGGAAACGCCTGGCCGACCTGACCGCGCGGAGCGCCGCGAGGCACGGGGCCCGTTTTCTTGGGTTGGATTTTTCCCTGGCCCCGTTCCCCGACGAGGCTGTATCGATTGGGGCAGCGTTGGAACGCCTGGGCGTGCCGGCACTGGGCGCGCACGGTTCGCTGGCTGCAGCGGCTTTCCTGGCCGATGCCCTCGACCGGGCGGCTTTCCCGCGCACGGGGTTCAATGGCCTGATGCTACCAGTGCTGGAAGACCCTGTGCTGGCGGCGCGAGCGGCTGAGGGGCTGCTGACGGTGAAAGATTTGCTGGCCTACAGCGCGGTGTGCGGGACGGGGCTTGATACCGTCCCCTTGCCTGGCGATACCACCCCTGCTCAGCTCGCCGCGGTCTTGTGGGATGTTGCCGCACTTTCCCGGCGCTTGCGCAAGCCGTTGACCGCACGCTTGATGCCCGTGCCTGGCAAGCAGGCCGGCGACCCGTTGACTTTCGACTTCCCTTACTTTGCCGATGGCCGGGTGATGACGGTGCAGGCAGCCCCTGTGGATGGTGTGTGGCAAGGGCCTGCTTTCGACCTTCGGCCTCGTGGAAGCGGATGAGTTTTTGAGGGGTAGTACTTTTGGGGGGTAAAAGAGAAAATAAGTTGGGGTGAAAGTTGGGTATAATGTAACGTAGCGGTAGAATAGCGTTTGGATTGTTTTGGAGTGTTGTATGCCTTTGATGTTTTGGAAAGTCCCTCGCACACAAGCGCGACGACGTCAACGACGGGCGCAAAGCCTGGTCGAGACGGCTTTGTTTTTCCCTATTTTGCTGATTATTTTTTCGTCGCTCATCGAGGTGGGGTTTTGGATGGTGGATTATCTGTCGCTGATTGACGCCACGCGGAACGCAGCGCGTTTTTCAAGCGATAGTTATTACTATGTGCGTGACAACGACACGAATTGTCAGACGACACACGATTTCTATCGTCAGACGGCCTGTGCGTTGTTGCTGGAACTGGCTCAGGAAAGGCCGCGGATTGTGTTGGATACGGCGGCGGATGACATTGTGGTCTCGGCGGTCTCGGTGGAACAGGGCGTTGGCGTGACGGCGCGGTTTCCCGATGCGAATGGGTGGTCGATGTATGGGCATTTCACCTCTCGTTTGAGTAATGCCGACATCAACAGCCGCCTGGATTTGAATGCGCCCAGCACGGGGTTGGTGGTCGTGGAAGTGTTTTACCACTATCACCAGCGTCTGAAGCTTCCGTGGGTGACGCCGTTTATCCCGGACCCCATCTTGATTTATACCTATGCCATTATGCCGTTGACTTCGGCAGAACCTACTCCTACCCCTGCACCTTGAGGACGCTCGGCTTATGTTCAAAAAGCAGCAAGCCCGTGTTGGACAAATGATGGTGATTCTCGCCGTGGCGCTGGTGGGCGTGTTGGCCTTTACCGGCCTGGCGGTTGATTTGGGGCGCTATCTGTTGGCGATGGGGCGTTTGCGCCAGGCGGCGGATGCGGCGTCGCTGGCGGCGGCGGCGCAGTTTCGCGAGAACCGCACCATTGACGAGATGCGAGATGCTGCCCGTTCGCTGGTGGTTGCTAATGGTTTTACGCCGACGAATTTTGAAGTCAACACCTGCGATACGCGACCGGGCGACCCCTATTTGTGCAATCCGCCTCGCAGCAAGAAAGTGGAAGTCGTCGTTGAGGCTGATATGCCGACGGCGTTTTTGCAGATTATCGGCATCAATACGTTGCATTTGAAAGCCGTGTCGGTGGGGGAAGCCGCGTCGATGGATGTGGTGCTGGTGATCGATACCTCTGAGTCGATGACTTATGATGCTTCTCCGGGAGACCCGATGCGTGACCCGTCGCAGTGCAATCCGGGGCATCGGTGTCATCCTTTCGAGGAGGTGCGCGCCGCAGCGGAGAACTTTGCCGCCCGGATTTTGAATCTGCCCCCTGCAAAGGAGCAGGATCGCCTGGCCATCGTGACGTTTGCAGATGGCTGGCGGACGGGCGATACCGGGCCGCATTTCCCGGCGGGGGTGGGAGGAACGGCTTCCCTCGCTCAGGCGTGGACGTATGACCATGCCGCTGCGACGGGCATTTTGGATAGCCTGCAGGTGTTCGACCCCGGGTGGACATGTAGCGCGGACGACCTGGCCGGGCAGGGCACGGAACTGGGCCCTTGCCGACGTTATGACAGCGATGGCAATTACCAGGGGCTGGACTGTCCGCTTTTCCGCAACCCTTCGTATCACGACCCGTCAACTTGTACGACCACGGCTATCGGTGGCGGCCTTTATTGGGCGGCTCAGTTGCTCTCGACCAGCGGGCGCGAAAATGCACTGTGGATTGTGGTGGTGTTGACCGACGGCGCGGCTAACTCAACATTGCCTGCACCGGGCGATGATTTGCGCGACCACGCGCACGCGTTGGCTTCCCTGCCTATTGGCTTTTGCCCTCCTTCGACGTTTGGTGCCCCCCCGTTTTGCCGCGATAACAGTGTGGCAAGTCGGCATGTTTACCCTGACCCCAATTATGACGCCGACGACTATGCCCGCGATATGGCTGATTGGCTGGCGTGCAGTTCCAACCCGGCGCCGGGTTGTTCCACAGCCGGGCAAGGGGCAGCCATCTTTTCCATTGGCCTGGGACCGCTGGTGATTAAAGTTCAGCCGCCTGATACGGCCCCGGCTGGGGGGGCGCTGTTGCGCTATATTGCTGCGGTGGGCGACGATGGCGACCCCAGCACCGACCCCTGCGCAGGCATTACAGATTATACGCAGTGGTGCGGCAACTATTATTACTCGCCGACCGGCTCCAAATTGGACCGGGTTTTCGAAGATATTGCTTCTCGCTTGTTTACCCGCCTGACCCACTAAGGGCAGGAGGAGGCTGGTATGAAAAAGATTGCAGGCTTTTCGCGGGGCCATCGTGGCCGACGAGCACAAGGGGCGTTGGAGTTTGCCCTGCTGTTGCCGGTGGTGCTGACCATGCTGTTTGCCATGATTGAGGTCGCGCGCCTCTTTCAGGCTTATGTGGTCGTTGAAAACGCTGCTCGCTATGGGGTCCGGTATGCGCAAACAGGGGAGTATGACCCCACTTATTGCACCGATTTGGATGGTGACGGCACGCCGTGCGCGGGGGCAAGCAAAGATGCGGAAATCGACGCGGCGCGCGTGCAAAGCATCAAAGCGGTGGTGACCGGCGTTGCTGCGGGCATCATGCGTAATGACACGGCAACCAAAGACCAACCAGGCTATTTCCATGTGACGGTGTGCAGTTCCCGCCCCGGTTTTGTGTACCATCCTTATCCGGATGATTATTGCTCCCCTCACGATGATGCCGGTGACCCATCGTTAGGAACGACCCGCGTGTTGATTTCGGTCACCTTCAACCATCCCGTCATTTTGCCCATTATGAGCAGCATTGCCCCGTTCGTGCGGCTTCACGCCGAGCGCACGGGCATTTTGGAGCAATTCCGTGTCGCAAAGGTCGTGGGTCTGCCACCGCAGATTCGTGTCCCTACGCCGACTCCCTCACCGACGCCTATTCCTCCCACGGCAACATATACTCCCTCGCCCACGGCGTCTCCTACGGCGACGCCCACCCCGCTGCCCAGCTGTGATTTGATCACTGTGGGTGAATTGCATGCGGGGGATGGCACGTCCGGCAGTGGTAAGTTGAGCATCAACGTAAGTAACGGTAACACGGTGCCCATTTACTTCGACGGCGCTTCCATTGAGTGGAAAAAGGTGTACTCCAAAGAGTACTTTAACTATGCCAGGTATGCCGGGCAGAAATATGTGACGCAAGACGATCATACGCCGCCGTCTTCTGCCACAGCCTCGCCGCCAATCGAAACAGGCCCAGGAGACCAGGGCAGCTGGCTGGCTGATTTCAATAAATATTATCGGAACTCCCTCTTTAAGACGGGTGATTACAGTGTCACGTTGCAATTCCATCTGGCGACGGGGTTGAGCTGTTCTTTCACCCGCAGTTACACTTTCGTGCCCGTGCATGTGGAAATCGTGGTACCTCCTGAGGGATGGGTGGTGGATTCCGATGACGATCGGGACCAATCTCGCTTTGAGGCAGTGGCCTGGGACCCCACGGTGGGCACGAACAACGGCGATGGAATTAGAAAAGTCCAGTTCAAGTTGATATTCCCTGATGGCACCAGTAGAGGGCATACGGAATATGTGAAGCGTTATTGCTTTTTCAGTGGTGATGCGACGTGCGGCAAAATGTGGAAGAGCTGGTGGAAGCTGTTGCACAAGAAAAATGGTGTGGCCAAGGTTTTCGCGCGGGCATATTCTTCCCAGCGGGGTGTCTGGTCTAGCTGGGTGGAGCGAGATTTTCAGGTGGAATTTCCCGCGACCCCGACTCCCACACCGACCCCTACCCCCGATTGCAGCCTCATATCCATCAGAAACCTCCGGGTGAGTGGCACCACGCTTACCGCATGGGTCACGAATGATAACCCGGTGCCCATTCACCTGACTTACACGAAGGTGTGGTGGCCGACGCTGGATGCTGCCCGCCCTGACGTTTTCCTGGACTGGATTACGCTGAACAATAATTACTTCAGTGGGCAGGATTACAGCTCGCCCACGGAAACCAACAACGGCATGACGATTGGCAATGGCGGCTGGTGGTGGTGGGGCGCTGGCTGGTTCGACAACAACTGGCAAAGTGTTGTGCCTTATGGTGAGCTGGGCGTGCACTTGACCTTTGATGATCGTTGCGACGTTGAAGCCAGTATCTTCCAGCCTTCACCAACCCCTACGCCCACGCCGACGGTCACCCCCACGCCGACGATTACGCCAACACCTACGATTACCCCCACGCCAACGAATACACCGACACCGTCGAATACGCCAACACCAACGGATACGCCCACCATTACGCCCACGCCGACGCCCACGCCGACGCCCGATTGCTCGCTCATCGCGGTTTCCAAATCGCTCTATGTCAGCGGCACGGAAATCCGTATGCGAGTTCAGAACGACAACCCGGTGAATGTGCCCTTGTTGAGCTCGTATCTGACATGGAACACCTTTGTGCCAGGCTCGTATGTCGATTACTTCAAGTGGAACTGGAGCACTTACTATGGTGGCAACGATAGTACTTCGCCGACCAGTGCGAGCACAAACCGCGCCTTCCCTGCCGGTGCAAACTATTACTGGAGCGCAGGGTTTGGCAATGTGCCTTCGCCTTTGTTTGGCTCTTACCATGTGACCCTGAACTTCGCCGGCGGGTGCTCGGTGAGCAGTTCTCTCAACATCCCTACACCAACGCCTACCCCCACTCTCCAGGCGACGCCCACGCCAACCCCTGTGACGCCGACTTCGACGCCCACGCCCACGCCTACGATTCAATCGACGCCTGTCCCAACCACTTGTTTTGACTGCTGAGAGCCCTCCGTGGCGACCCAAAAGCCCCCGCCTGTTCGGGGGCTTTGCTTTTGTGGCAGGTTTTCTGCTACAATGGAAGCGCCGCTGGCTACCGGTTGTGCTTTGTGAGGAGAGAAACGATGACCGCTTGGGAAGGTAAAGAGCGCCGCTGGTTCTGGGGTTTGGTCACGCTTGTGGTGTTGCTGGCTGTCATGGCCGTTGTGGTCGCTTTGCACCGCATGGGCGACGTGCGTTACCGCACCGACGACACCCCCACCGCGGCGGTCTACAACTACCTGCTCGCCATCAAGCGCGGCGACTTCGACCGCGCCTACGCGCTGCTGGGTAACGTCCCGTGCAAGCCGGGGAAAGCGTGGTTCGTCACCGTGATGAGCGGCAACGGCTACTCACCCGAGGTGGATATCGTGAGCGAAACACAAACAGGGGATCGCGCCATCGTCACCCTGGAAATCTACGACGACGGCGGCCTTTTCGGCGTTTTGGAAAACGGGCGTTGGGAAAGCCGGGTGGCGTTGCGGCGCGAAGGAGGCCAATGGAAAATCGTGCGTTTCCCCAATCCGCTGTGGCCGTTCCCGCCGCTGGACATGCCCGCGGCCCAATGCCCCCGTGGAGGTGATTGATGGCTACGATCCGCCGCCTGTATGCCTATGCTGCTTCGCTGGCCGCGCTGGAAGTCTGGTTGTGGAGCCTGGTTTCGCTGCTCACCAAAGCCTTGAAGGGGAATGCCTGGCAGCGCCCGGAAAACCTGGCCGGCGCCCTGGCGGGCTTCCTGATTGGGCTGCCGGTGTTTGCCCTCCACTGGCGCTGGGTGCAACGGGAAGCCGCTTCTGAGCCGGAAGAGCGCGCCTCGGCGGTGCGCGCCTGGGCGCTCTATCTGGCGCTGGCCTTGACCTGGGGCATGGTGTTCCACGCCGCGGCGGCCTTGCTGGGGCGGGCCCTGGAAACTGCCCTGCCCCTGCCGGTCGGCGCGCGCCTCTTCCCCGACATTGGCTGGGCGCGGGCCACGGCGCTCTTGCTCGTCTATGCGCCGGTGGGGTGGTACTTCTCCCGCGTGCTGGCCGCCGACAGCGCAGCACCTGCAGAAGCCCGCGCCACGGCGCGCCGCTGGTACCGCCTGGTCTGGCTCTCGTATGGCCTCGTGTGGCTGGCGTTGGGCCTGCAACAAACGCTGACCGTGTTCGCCCCACCCCCTGGCATTTTCTCCCGCGCCCTGCTGACGAAATTTGCCGCCCAGGGCGTGGTGCTGCTGGCCGGTGGATTGACAGTATGGGCCTGGTGGGGGCGGCAGTGGTGGCGCGCCGCATGGCGCGATGAGGCCGGGCGCCGCTCGACGGTGCCGGTGGGTTTCCTGATGCTGTGGGCTTTGGTAGGGCTGAGTGTCAGCCTGGTCGTCCTTGGGGCGGCCATCGCCCGCCTGTTGCTGCTGGCCTTCGGCGATGTGGCCAGCGCCTATGTCTCCACCCGGCTGGTGCTCACGGTGGGCGTGCCGTGGCTGGCGGTGTGGCTGGGGGCGCAGTGGGGGCTGGCGCGCTTCCTGCGTGCCTGGGAAGCCCCCCGCCGCGCCGGGGCTTATCGCACCCTCCTGAGCATCATTGCCTTCGGCGGCCTGGCTACGGTGAGCGGCGGCGTGCTCGCGCTGCTCAACCACCTCACCGCGGCCTGGTTCGGGAACCTCAGCGGCCACGGCGCTCTGGCGGCGGGCATCACCTTGCTGCTGTTGGGGCTGCCTTTGTGGGCCCTGCCGTGGCGCGCCCTGCAAGCCGAAGCACAAGCCGACGCCGCAGCCCGCCACACCCCCTTGCGGCGGGGCTACCTTTACCTGGTCCTCTTCGTGGCGCTGCTGGGCCTGATGGGGTTCGCCACCGCGCTCACCTTCCAGGTGCTGCGAGCGGTGTTGGGCGGCAGGTTCTCGACCCGCCAGTTCGTCTTTGCGGCGGGCATGGCGGCCTGGGCAGGCGGCGTGCTGCTTTACCACGCCCTTGTGCTGCGCGCCGACCGCCGCGCGACGGGCGACCGCACCGCCGAGCGCCTTGCGGCGTTCCGGGTGCTGCTGCTGGCAGCCCCCGACGCGTCCTGGCCGCAGGCGCTTCGGGCGGCGGCTTCTTTGCCCGCGCTGGCGCTGGCTTCCCTCGCCGACGCCCCGCCGGAAAGCGCCGATTTCGCCGCCGTGGTGCTCCACGAAGACGACCTGCTGCGCCTGCCCGCCGCCTGGCAGACCTGGCTGGCCGCCTTCCCTGGCACGCGGGTGGTCGTGCCCGCCGCGGAACGAAGCCCCTGGGTGTGGACGCCCCCCGAAGGCTCCCCCGCCCGCGGCGCGGCGAAAGCCCTGCGCGCCCTGGCATTGGGCAAGCAGCCGCCCCAGTGCCAAACCAGCACCCTTTGGCGCATTTTGGGCTATGTCGGCATTTTCGCGCTGGTCTCGTGGGCGTTGGGGATGATCGTGCCGTTCCTCATCATGCTCGCCGCGCAAGGGATGCGCTGATGACATGCTGCCTTTACCGCCTGGGCGAGGTGCCTTACCGCCGGGCGTGGGCGCTGCAAAGAAACCTGGCCGCCCGCATTGCAGCGGGCGAGCACCCTCCGGCGCTGCTGCTGCTGACCCACCCGCCGACTTTTACCTTTGGGCGGCGCGGCAACCCGGCTCACCTGCTCTGGGGCGAGGAAGGCGCGCGGGCGCGGGGCATCGAGGTGGTGTGGAGCGACCGCGGCGGCGATGTGACCTACCACGGCCCCGGCCAGGTGGTGGGCTACCCCCTGCTGCCGCTGGGAAAGCCGCAGCCCGACGACGCGGGGCGCACCCGCCTGCCCCAGGGCGATTACGTCGGCTACCTGCGGCGGCTGGAGGCCGTGCTCATGCGGGCGCTGGCGGGTTTCGGCCTGCGCGGTTTCCGCATGGAAGGCATGACCGGCGTGTGGGTGCGGCTTCCCGATGGCGCGCCGGCAAAAATCGCTGCCATCGGCGTGCGGGTAGATGCCCAGGGGGTTTCCCAGCACGGCTTCGCGCTCAATGTGGCCACGGCCCGTGAGCACTGGGCGGGCATCGTCGGCTGCGGGCTGGAAGGCTACGCCGTGGCGAACCTGGCTGATTTTCTCCAGCCGCCCCCGCCAATGGATGCGGTGATGGACGCGGTGGCTGCCGCGTTTGCCGCGGAATTCCGTTGCGCTTGGGCGGCATGTCGGCTTCCCGATGGTATAATTTGAGGTTGGGCGTGCCCCAGTAGCTCAGGGGATAGAGCAACCGCCTCCTAAGCGGTGGGTCGCGGGTTCGATTCCCGCCTGGGGCT
>CAYYRG010000004.1:0-13412 GCA_964474015.1 uncultured Anaerolineaceae bacterium
ACCATCGTAAAAGCCTGCGGGAAAGCCCTGCCCGCCCGACCTCAGCCTCCCTTTTTTCCCTCATCGCCGGCAGGCGGCGTCTGCTCCTCGTTTTCCTCTTCCTCGCCGTCTTCCCTTTTCAGGGTCTCGGCAAAGGCTTCCAAACCGTCCTGCACGGCGCGATTGAAGGTGCCGACGGGGAAATTACCCTCTGCATCCGCCTCGCCGGGGGGCATATCGGTCAGCAAAGCCATAGCCTCATCAATGGTGCGCACAGCCCAAACGTGAAACTGCCCGGCTTCCACAGCCTGGCGCACCTCTGCGCGCAGCATCAAATGGCGCACGTTGGCTTCAGGAATGATGACCCCCTGCTCCCCGGTAAGCCCTTTGGCCTTGCAAGTCGCAAAAAAGCCCTCGATTTTCTCGTTGACGCCACCAATGGCCTGAATTTGACCGTGCTGATTGATCGAGCCCGTGATGGCGCGATCTTGCCGCAGGGGCACCTGCCCAATAGCCGAAAGCAAGGCGATCAACTCCGCCGCTGAAGCACTGTCGCCTTCCACCCCGCTATAAGACTGCTCGAACGTCAGGCGTGCGGAAAGGTTGAGCGGGTGCCGGCGGCCATAACGCCAGCCCAAGAAGCCGCCCAAAATGAGCACCCCTTTGGTATGAATGGGGCCGCCCAGTTCCGCGCGGCGCTCGATGTCCATCACATCGCCTTCCCGCGAGGGGTAAGCCGTCGCGCTGACGCGCGTCGGGTGGCCGAAAGCATAATCGCCCAACATGACCACCGAAAGGGCATTGATGCGCCCCACCGCCTTGCCTTCCACATCAATCAACAGCACGCCGTGGGCAATCTCTTCCTGAATGCGCTCTTCCAGCAGGTTGGCGCGGTAAATTTGCTCGCGGATCGCGCGCGTAACATCCTCGGCAGCGACCTGTTCGCGCCCGGCCTGCCGCGCCCAATAAGCCGCCTCGTGAAGCAAGTCCACGATGCGGCCAAAGCGGGTGGAAAGTTTGGCCTGGTCCTCCGCCAGGCGGGCCCCATGCTCGATAATGCGGGCTACCGCGTCGCTGCGGAAGTGCGGCAGCCCTTCCCGCTCGACCACCGTGCGCACGAAAAGGGCATATTCGCGCTCGCTGGCTTCGGTGCGTGGCATGGTGTCGGCAAATTCGGCGCGCACCTTGAACAGCCGCCCGAAATCCTCATCATAAGCCCGCAACAGGTAATACATCATCGGGGTGCCAATGAGCACCACTTTAAGTTGCAACGGCACGGGTTCGGGATCCAGGGTGACCGTGCTCACCCAGCCCATCTGGGCACCGAGTTCCAGAATGCGAATTTTCCCGGTGTGCAAAGCGCGCTTGAGGCCATCCCAGGCATAGGGGTGCACCAAGAGGTCGTAAATCGGTAGCAGCAGGAAACCACCGTTGGCGCGATGCAGCGCCCCCGGGCGGATGAGGGTATGGTCGGTGCGCGTGGCCCCCATGATGACCTCGTGCTCGATGCGCCCCAGCAGGTTGTAATACGAGGGGTGCGTCTCCAAGACCACCGGTGCGCCCTTCTGCTCCCCATTGTCCACCAGCACGTTGACACGATAGCGCCGCGCCCACATTTCCCAGGCGGGGCTATCGGCCTCGTCGTCTTTCAAAAACCGCTGGGCGTTGGCCACAATGTCGTGGCGCACGGCCTCCAGGAACGCGGCCACGCCCGGGTAAGGGAAATCGGCTTTGAGTTTTTCAACCAAATGCCCAACGACAAACTCGGTCGTGCGCCGGTTGAGTTCCGCCAGCCGGTCGCGGGCTTCCTGCTCCATCTGGCGGATGCGTTCCAATGTCTTTTCGACCTCGCCCTGCAGCGTTTCGCGAATTTTCTCCAGTTTGGCCTTTTTCTCCGCGTCCAGTTTCTCCAGCTCTTCAGGCGAAAGGGGTTTGCCTTCCACGGCAGGCACCAATGCAAGGCCAAATGGTGTTTGCACGATGGCGAAATTGAGTTTAGAAGCCTTGATCTGCAACTGGGTGAGGGCGTCTTCCTGTTGTTTCTGCAATTGCGTCGCCAGCCGGTCGCGTTCGCGGCGATAGGCATCGGCAGAGAACGCGCGGCGCAACTCCTGCCGCACGGTGGCGATGAAATCATCCATCGCAGCGCGCAGGCGGCTGCCCTGCCCCGCCGGAAGCCGCAACATCCGGGGGTGGTCAGGCGATTCGAAGTGATGCACATAGCAAATGTCGTCAGGCGTGGGCAGTTCGGCAGCCTTGCGGCTGAGATATTCCTGCACCAGCGTGGTGCGCCCGCTGGAAGGCAGACCAAGGACGAAGATGTTGAAGCCCTCACCGCGCACGGCGGTGCCGAGTTCCAAAGCCCGGAAGGCCCGCGGCTGCCCCACCACACCTTCCAGCGGCGGCAGCGCAGCGGTGCTTTCCGCACCCACCACGGCAGGGTCGGTGGGGCGGTAAAGGTCGGCGGCGGTGAGTTCACGGCCAAACGGCGTTGCCATGGAAGCCTCCTCGAAAAGGTCAAAACTCGCTACGAGCGTTCATCATCTCCCGCCAGCAAGGCAGGCAGCGCCTGGGGCGCATAGCGGGCCACGTCTTCGGTATCGAGGGCGTTGGCGCGGCAGATCGCGGCATAAAGGGCTGCACTGGGGCGCGGCGTACGGCGCTGCGTTTCGCCTTCCAGCGCCCAGAGGCCAAAACGCCGCGTCCAACCGCGGTCCCACTCGAAATTATCTACTAACGTCCAGTGGAAATAACCTTTGACCGGCCAATAGAGATTGAGGGCACGCCACACCTGGTAGATATGCTCGGCCAGGTAGCGCGGTCGCAGGGCGTCTTCACCGTCTTCCACACCGTTTTCGGTCACCACCACGGGCACGCCAAACTGCCGCGCCCAGCGGATGCCCCGGAACATGCCCTCGGGCACGTGGGCAATATCGCCATGCTCGCTGAGGGGGGCTTCCGGCGGGAAAACGCGTCGCGCATAGCCAGGGCTGCGGGGAGCAAAGGCCAGGCGGTCTGAGGTGTAGTAATTCAGGCCGAAGAAATCCAGCGAGGGCCCCAGGCGGCGGTCGCGCCGGCTGCCCACGGGCAACAGCCGCCGTCCCAGGCCCGCGGCCCAGGCAAAGTAGTGATTGAACCAGCGATGCTGCAGCCGCGCCACGGCCACATCGGGGGGAAACCACGGGCGGGCAGGCCCCATGGGGCGATAATAGAGCACCAGCCCTACCTGCGCCTCCGGCTGCAGGCGGTGGATGGTTTCATAAGCCGCGGCGTGGCCCAACGCCAGATGCTCGGCCACCTGCAAGGCGCGACGCACATCTTGCTTGCCAGGGGGAAAGATGCCCGCGACGTAACCCAGTGCGGTGTAGACGTTCGGCTCGTTGATCGTGCACCAGTCGGCGACATAGGCTTTGAGGGCTTCCACCACCCGAGCGACAAAGCGGGCAAAATGCTGCGGGGCTTCGGGGTTTTCCCACCCCCCCATTTCGGCCAGCCAGAGGGGATCCGTGAAATGGTGCAGGGTGACGAAAGGCGTCATGCCCCGCTCGCGCAAGCCGCGCGCCATTTGGCGGTAGTGCTCAAGGGCATCCTCGTCCCACCGGTCGGGGGCGGGTTGAATGCGGCTCCATTCCACGGAAAAGCGGTGGGCGTTCTGCCCGGCCTCAGCCGCGCGGTCGAAGTCTTCGCGCCACCGGCCCGCCCACCAATCGCAAGCGCGGCCCGAGCGCTGGCCTTCCAGCACCCGCCCGGCCTGCTCCCAGGCGTGCCAGGTATTGCGGGTGTTGCCGCCTTCCACCTGATGGGCAGCCGTCGCCGTGCCCCACAAAAAGCCCGGCGGGAAAACGTAGCGCGCCCGCATCGTCGGCCTCAAGCGACCACTTCGCCCAGCGCGTCGAGCACGCTGCTGAGGCGGTCGTAATCATCCCGCAACAGGGTTATCAGGCGGCGGGTGGCTTGTGCCACCCAGTCGGCAGCGTCGCCCGTTTCGGCATGGGCCTCCCGCGCCTGGCGGAAGTGCACGGCCAGCAGTTCATCGGCGGGCACGTCAGCGCGCAGGATATGACGGAAGTAGCCCAACCGTCCGGCGCTCGTAAATTCCCGCACCTCGGCGGGTGAGCAGAGATAGAGGTTGGCCAGGGTCAGCGGCGGGCGCGGCGGCAGCAGATGTGCCACGCGTCCTTCGGGGGTGCGATAGCCTAACGAAAGCACGCTGATTTCCACCGGCAGGTTGCGCTGGTGCTGGTCGGCGTGGATGCTGGGGGGCAGTTCGGGTGCAATGGTCAACTGCCGCACCAGGTTGTCGCCCGGCAGGCGAATTTCGGAAATGATGCCGAAGATCTCAGGGGTGGCGGGGGCTTCGGAGGCCGAAGGCGCGACCCGCACCAGCGCGCCGAAGGCCAGGCGGCTTTCCTGCAACTGTGGCACCCGACAACCCACCAGGAAAGCCGTCGCCGAAGCCTCCAACACACGCCCCACGAATTGCGGCGAGGCAGTCATAAGCACCTCTCAAGGAAAAAGGAATGCGAAACGGCAGGGTATTAGGAAAGCAGGGCAACCCGCATGGCTATGCGCAACCGGCAGCCAGGGGCGGCATCGGCTGCTCAAGGCGCGCCATCACCGCCGCGCGCACTGCCGCGCGCACGTCTTCCCGCGACCGGTCGGCAGCCACCCGCACCCAACGGTGCGGCTCTTTAGCAGCCAGCCGGGCATAGCCTTCGTGCACCTTGCGATGAAAGGCCAGCGCCTCGGCATCAAGGCGATTGCGGCGGTCGGGGGCAATGCGCGCCAGCCCCGTTTCTACGGGCAGGTCAAGCCACAGCGTCAGGTCAGGCCACAGGCCGCCGGTCGCGTATTCTATCAGGCGGCGCAGTTCGTCCACATCTTCGCCGCGGCCATAGCCCTGGTAAGCCAGGGTGGAGTCGGCATAGCGGTCGCAAATCACGATTTTGCCCGCCTTGAGCGCCGGGCAGATGAGTTCTTCGACATGCTGCGCACGCGAAGCCTGGAAGAGCAGCACCTCGGTGCGGGCGTGCATGGCGTGGTTGGTGCGGTTGAGCAGAATCTGGCGAATCTGGTCGCCAATGGGGGTGCCGCCGGGTTCGCGCGTCAGCACCACGGCGAAGCCTTGCTGTTCCAAGAACTCGGCCAGCCAGCGCGCCTGGGTGCTCTTGCCGCTGCCTTCCGGCCCCTCGAAAGTGATGAAAAGCCCCCGCATGTTATTCTTCCCGTGTAATGCGTACCCGGCGGAAGGGTTCGCGGCCATAAGAACGCGAAGCCAGATGGGCTTCCTCAGCCAGCCGATGCTGCAAGCGGCGGATGTCGGCAGGTGCGGGGGTCAGGTCCACCCAATCGGCGCCTTCCAACACCGCTTCGATGGCCGCCTGGGTCTCGGCCAGAATCTGGTCGATGGTCATGCTGTCGGCGCGGGCCTCCAGGTGGAAGAGGTTTTCCAAGAAGCTTTCCATCTGCTTGACGGTGTTGGAGCGCAGCACGTGGATGGGCAGGCCGCGATTCTCGGCGTCCACGATGACGCGCGGGCGTTTGCGGTAGTAGGAACGCAATGTCACCAGCACCTGGGCATCGCCGAGGTTATCGACCACGCGGGCAGGCACATGGAGATACTGCGCCGCTTTGCGCAACCGGTTGCGGGCCACGCCGTGCGGATAGATGCGGATAGGGCGCAGGCCGCGCCCCCCCTGGGCAGCAGGCTGGGTGTAGCGTTCTTCCTCTTCGCCGCCCGTCTCATCGGCAAAGGAGGGCGCACCGCGCCGCTTGGGGCCGCGCCGGTCACGGCTGTTTTCCTGCTTGAGGGTGACTTCTTCGATGTGAATCTCGCCCTCTGCGTCGCGGGAACGCAGTTCTGCCCGCAGCGGCGCGCCGCGCAAAAGGGCGTCGACCGCTTCGGCCACGTCTTTGTGCACCAGGAGGCGGTCGCGGTCCTGAATTTCCACCAGAATGTCGAAGGTGGGCGGCGAGCGGCGTTCCAGCACAGTTTTCTGGGTGCCGCGGCGGCGGGCTTCCTCGTCGGAAAGGGTGACCGATTCGATGCCGCCAACCAGGTCGGAAAGTGTGGGGTTGAGCAGCAGATTTTCCAAAGCGTTGCCGTGGGCGGTAGCAATGAGTTGCACACCGCGCTCGGCAATCGTGCGGGCGGCCAGGGCTTCCAGTTCGCGGCCGATTTCGTCGATGACGATGACCTCGGGGTTGTGGTTCTCGACGGCTTCGATCATCACTTCGTGCTGCAGGGAAGGCATGGGCACCTGCATCCGGCGGGCGCGCCCCACTGCCGGGTGGGGCACGTCTCCATCGCCGCCAATTTCATTGGAAGTATCGACGATGACAACGCGCTTTTTCTCGGCCAGAATGCGGGCGGCTTCCCGCAGCAGGGTGGTCTTGCCCACGCCAGGGCGACCCAGCAGAAGCACGCTCTTGCCGCTCTCGATGAGGTCCTGAATGATGTCCACCGTGCCGTAAACGGCGCGCCCGACGCGGCACGTCAGGCCGACCACATCGCCGCGACGGTTGCGGATGGCCGCGATGCGGTGCAGGGTGCGCTCGATGCCGGCGCGGTTGTCTTCGTCGAAGGCGCCCACCCGCGCGACGACGTAGTCAATTTCTTCGCGGGTGACTTCGCGTTCCCGCAAAACGATCTCCCCGTGGGTAAAGCGCGCCGTGGGCACACGCCCCAGGTCGAGGATGACTTCCAGCAGGTTGTCGCTGTCGTCGGCCTCTTCGACGGCACGGGCAATTTCGGGGGGAAGCACGGCCAACAAGGCATGCAGATCGTCGGTAATTTTTCGGGTGGTCATACGCTTCTCATTTGGCAAACAGGGTAGGCTGAGGCGCTTCCCGCTGCGTTGCCGCAGGTACGGCCTCAGCCGCGGGCTGGGGTTGCACAGCCCAGCGCGCCAGCAACGCCAGCGGCTCGCTGGGGCGTGCTTCCAGCCTCTCGAGGGGGCCTTCCAGCCACACCTGGGCTTCGCGCACCGCGATGTAGAGGGGCTTTTCACCCGTGCGCAGGAAGGCCGCCAGGGCGCGCAAGGCCTCGCAAGGAGCGGCGATGTCGGGGTCGAGCCAGGGAACCGCCCAAACGCCGCGCGGGCCAGCCTCCCAGCGGGCGACGCCGCGCACTTCACCGTTTTCGAGATACACCACCGCCGTGGGAGCTGCAGCGGGCGGGGGCAGCAGGTGCCGCACCAGAGGCGGGGTCAGGTTGGTGTAAAGCCGGTCAGCAGCCCAACGCTCATCGGCGCGCGGCCAACGCCAGCGACCTGCGCCGGTTGCCGCCTGAGCGGTCGGCATTTGCCACAGACGCTGCCGGGCAAACACCCGAAAGCCCGCCCGCCGCAGCGCCGGCAGCCACGGCGCCTGCTGGGGCGCATCGGCCAGCAGTGCCCGCGCGCCGCGCAGGGCAGGGTGCGCCAGCAGGGCTTCCACCAGCGGGGCCAGGGAAACCGCCGCGCCGAGGGCGCTTTCGGGGGCCAGGTAGAGCCAGCGCGCCAGACCTTCCTGAGGGTTGTGCTCGGCCAGCCCCACCAGCGGCGCCTCGCTGGCTGCTTCGTCGGCCACGACCGCCATCCCCGTGGCGGCAGAAAACAGCGCCACCAACGCGCTGCTGACCAGCCCCGCCCCGCCAATGACCGCGCGGCGGCTATCCAGGCACAGCGCCTGTTCGCGGTAGCGGTACAGCAGCGGAAGGTCGCGCCAGGTCAGGGGGCGGGGCAGGGTGCTCACCGGTCAGGTTCCCATCCGGCCAGGTACAGGAAATAGCGGTGAAAGCGGGTGTCGTCGGTGAGTTCGGGGTGGAAAGCCGTCGCCAGCAGGCGCCCCTGCTGGGCGGCCACAATGCGCCCGTCTTCCAACGTTGCCAGCACCTCCGCAGGCGGGGTCACGGTTTCGATGAGTGGCGCGCGGATGAAGATGGCGTGGAAGGGGCGGTCATCGTCGGGGGCAACGGCTTTGAGCGCAGGCACGGGAATATCCACCTCGAAACTGGCCACCTGGCGGCCAAAGGCATTGCGCTCCACGGTGATGTCCATCAAGCCGAGGAGGGGCTGGGCGCGGCGGGCATCTTTCGAGAGGAATATCGCGCCTGCGCACGTGCCCCAGATGGCATGGTCACGGCCAAAGGCGCGCAGCGGCTCCAGCAGGCCAAAGGCCACGGCCAGTTTGCCGATGGTGGTCGATTCACCGCCGGGGATGATGAGGCCCGCCAGCCCATCCAGGTCAGCAGGGCGGCGCACTTCGCGCACGGCAACGCCGATTTCGCGGAGCACCACTTCGTGCTCCCAAAACGAGCCTTGCAGGGCGAGCACGCCCACGGTGAAGTCGGTGCGCGGGGGCGGGACTTTGTCGGGGGGGAGAAGGTTTGGCGCGGGCATGGCGAAGAAGGAATGGCAAATGGCGAATGGCGAATGAAGAATGGCGAATGGCGAATTACCAGCCGCGGCCGGCGAGGCGGGCTTCTTCGGGCAGGTCGGCGGCTTGCTGGCCGCGCATCGGTTCGCCCAGCCCTTTGCTCACCTCAGCCAGGATGGCGGGGTCGTTGTAATGGGTCACAGCCTTGACAATGGCCGCGGCGCGGCGGGGCGGGTCTTCCGACTTGAAGATGCCGGAGCCCACGAAGATACCGTCCATGCCGAGTTGCATCATCAGGGCAGCATCGGCGGGGGTGGCGATGCCTCCAGCGGCGAAGTTGACCACAGGCAGGCGCCCCAGTTCCTTGACCTCGCGCACCAGGTCCAGCGGCGCGCCGATTTCCTTGGCGTAGGTGTAGAGTTCCTCATCGGCCATCGTCTGCAAGCGGCGGATCTCGCCGAGCACCGCCCGCGCGTGGCGCACGGCTTCCACCACGTCGCCGGTGCCGGCCTCGCCTTTGGTACGAATCATGGCCGCGCCCTCGGCAATGCGGCGCAGGGCTTCACCCAGATTACGCGCCCCACACACGAAGGGCACCTTGAACTGGTGCTTGTCGATGTGGTGTTCTTCATCGGCAGGGGTGAGCACTTCCGACTCGTCGATATAGTCCACGCCCAGGGCTTCCAGAATCTGCGCTTCGACGAAATGGCCGATGCGCACCTTCGCCATCACCGGAATGCTGACCGCATCCATGATTTTGAGGATGAGCTCGGGGTCACTCATGCGGGCCACGCCGCCCTGCTTGCGGATGTCGGCAGGGACGCGCTCTAAGGCCATCACGGCCACTGCACCCGCATCTTCGGCAATTTTGGCCTGTTCAGGGGTAACGACGTCCATGATCACGCCGCCCTTGAGCATTTGCGCCAGGCCAACTTTCACTTTGTAAGAACCGGTTTGGGCTTCCATTTTGAACCTCCGAAAGACTGTCCGATCTGCCTTGCGCGTTTATTCTATCACGGGAAGGCAAGGGCAGGGAGTTTCGGTCAGCGCCTGCGGTATAATGAAGGCCATGAACACCAAACAGCAACTTCAAGCGGCCTTGAAAGAGGCCATGCGCCAGCGAGACAACCTGCGGAAGCGCACGCTGCGCCTCGCCCTGGCAGCCATCAAACTCGCGGAAGTAGAACACGGCGGCGAGCTGGACGAAAGCGCCGTGCTGAGCGTGCTGCAGAAGGAAATCAAAGCCCGCCGAGAGACCATCGAAGGCGCGCAGCGCGCTGGCCGCGACGACCTGATTACCGAGGCCGAAGCCGAAATTGCCGTGCTGCAGGAATTCCTCCCGCCGCCGCTCACGCCCGAAGCACTGGAAGCCCTGGCCCGCGAGGTCATTGCCGAAGTCGGCGCTACCTCGCCCCGCGAGATGGGCAAGGTGATGGCCGCGCTGATGCCGCGCTTGCAGGGCCGCGCCACCGGCAAAGAAGCCAGCCAGGTGGTACGCCGCCTGCTGCAAGGCTCCTGACCCTCCATGTCTGACCCCACACCTTCTCCGGCATCCCCTGCTTCCCCCGCCATCCACCCCGTGGCCAAGGCATGGCGGTTGCGGCGCGCCATGCTCGCGCTGCTGATGCTCGCGGCTGTTGCCGGGGTCATGTGGCTGAGCACGGCAGAAGACAGCCTCACCCTCCACGCAGGCGAAGTCGCGCCGCGCGACATCCTTGCGCCTTACAGCCACACTTACAAAAGCGCCGTCCTGACCGAAAAGCGTCGCGAAGCCGCCGCCAGGGCGGTTTCCAAAGTCTATGCGCCACCCGACGCCAGCATCGGACGCCGCCAACTGGAACGCCTGCGCGCCGCGCTCACCTTCATCACCGCCGTGCGCGCCGACCCCTACGCCACCCAGCAACAGAAACTCGCCGACCTGGCGGCCATCCAGGGGCTGCACCTTTCCGCCAGCGAGGCGCGTTATCTCCTCACCCTCGACGATGAACGCTGGCAAAGCATCCAGCAGGAAGCCCAGCGCGTGCTGGAAACCATGATGCGCGCGCCCATTCGCGAAGACCAGCTGGAAGAAGCGCGCCGCAACATCCCGGCCTTCATCACCCTCACCATGCCCGAACGCCAGGCCGACCTGGTAGAACGCCTGGTCGAAGCCTTCCTCGCCCCCAACAGCCTTTACAGCGCCACCCTCACCGAGGCGGCCCGCGAAAAAGCGCGGGAAGCCGTCCCCCCCGTGGTGCGGGCCTTCCGGCGGGGTGAAACCATAGTCCAGCGTGGGCAGGTGCTGACCCCTGAAGACATCGAAGCCCTGAAAGAATATGGGCTGCTGCAAGGCACAGCACGCTGGCAGGCGATTCTCGCGCCGCTGCTGCTGGTGCTGATTACCTTTCTGGTGCTGGCGGCCTATCTCCGCCTGCGCCGCCCCACGTTGGGCGAAAACATCACCGCGCTGACGGTGGCCGGCGGCCTGGGGATCCTTTTCCTGGTGGGGGCGCGCATCATCATCCCTGGCCACATCGTGCTGCCCTACGTTTACCCCTTTGCCGCCTACCCCTTGGTCATGTTCCTGCTGTTCGACGCCGAAAGCGCGCTGGTGTTTCTGCTGCCGCTGCTGGCGCTGGGGCTGTACCGCCTGCCCCACGGCTTCGAACTGATGACCTACCACGCGTTTCTGGGCATCGCAGGGGTGGTACTGCTCAGCCAGGTGCAACGCATGCGCACCTTCTTCCTCGCCAGCGCAGGCATGGCGCTGACAGGGGGCACCGTGCTCCTGGCCACCCGCCTGGCCTCGCCTTCCACCGACCTGCCAGGGATGATTACCCTGTTGGGCGCAGCCGCGACCAACGGGGTGCTGGCTTCCAGCCTGGCCTTAGTGCTGCACTACTTCCTGGCACCGCCGTTGGGGCAGGTCACGCCCATCCAGCTACTGGAACTCTCCCGTCCCGACCAGCCCCTGCTGCAAGAACTGCTGCAAAAAGCGCCGGGCACCTACCAGCACAGCCTGCAAGTCGCCAACCTGGCCGAACAGGCTGCCCGGGCCGTGCACGCCGACGCCTTGCTGGTGCGGGTGGGGGCGCTGTATCACGACATCGGCAAAGTGCTGCGGCCACAATTTTTCATCGAAAACCAGCCGCCAGGCAGCGCCAACCCCCACGAGCGCCTCTCGCCCGAAGAAAGCGCCCGCATCATCATCGCCCACGTCACCGACGGGCTGGCCCTGGCGCGCGAACACCGCCTACCCCGCCGCATTCAAGATTTCATCGCCGAGCACCACGGCACCATGATCACCCGCTATCAGTATGCCCGCGCCGTGCAAGAGGCCGGCGGTGATGCCGACAAGGTAGACATCGAACATTTCCGCTACCCCGGCCCGCGCCCCCAAAGCAAGGAAACCGCCCTGGTCATGCTGGCCGACGGCTGCGAAGCACGGGCGCGCGCTGAACACCCCCCCGACAAACACGAACTGCGTCGCCTGGTGCACGACACCATCACCACTCGCATCCGCGAAGGGCAGCTCAGCGACACCTCGCTCACCCTGCACGACCTGAAAACCATCGAAGACACTTTCGTCGCGGCCCTCCAGGGGGTGTATCACCCCCGCATCCAATACCCTCAACTGCGAGAAGAACGCGGCCAGCCGACCATCCCGGTAGCCGAGGCCCGCGCCTTGCTAAACGCCAGCCCCGCAGGCTCCCAACCAGAAGCCGCCAAGGCTGCACCTCGCCCGCAGGAAAGCCATGCACACCATTCACCTGACGATTGAACCTCCCTACCAGCCAGCCGTGGACGCCGACCTGCTGCATCGGGCAGCCGAAGCCGCCCTGCAGCACCAGGAAGCCCCCTCCGCGGCGCTGAGCCTGCTCATCACCGACGACGAAACCGTCCGCCGCCTGAACGCCCGCTATCGCGGCATCGACGCGCCGACCGACGTCCTCTCTTTTGAAGACGGCAGCAGCGACCCTGAAACCGGCAAACCCTACCTCGGCGACATCGTGATAGCCTACCCTCGCGCCGCAGCCCAGGCCGAGCGCGGCGGCCACCCCGTCGCCTGGGAACTCTGCCTGCTGGTGGTACACGGCGTGCTGCATCTCTTGGGGCATGACCACGCCGCCCCCGACGAAAAAGCCCGCATGTGGGCAGCCCAGCGCCACATTCTGGAAAGTCTGGGCTGCCCCCTCTCGCCGCCCTAAGCCTGTCCGCCCCCTTGTCGAGCGGCTGCCGACCTCGCGCATGTCCAAGACGCCTTCCCGCATCCAGGCCTTCCGCCACGCCTTCGAGGGGCTGGGCTATCTGCTACGCACCCAGCCCAACGCACGCATCCATGCCGCGGCCACGATGGGCGTGGTGGCCTTGGGGCTATGGCTGCGCTTAGAGGCGCGCTCATGGGCGCTGCTGGTCATGGCCATCACCGCCGTGTGGGTCGCCGAAGCGGGCAACACCGCGCTGGAAGCACTGGTCGACCTGGCATCGCCTGAAATCCACCCCACAGCCAAAGCCGCCAAAGACACCGCAGCCGCCAGCGTGCTGCTGGCCGCGGGCGGGGCTGTGGTCATCGGCCTGCTGGTCCTGGGGCCGCCCCTGTGGGCGCGCCTGGCCCCCCTTTTGCCTTGAGAAAAGCCCATGCCTTCTTCAGACACCCCTCCCCTCGACTACCGCGCTGCGGGCGGCGTCATTGTACGCCCCTCGCAAGAAGTGCTGGTGCTGGAACGCCCTGCGCGCGGCGAAATCCGCCTGCCGAAAGGCCATATTGACCCCGGCGAGGCCCCCTTGCAAACCGCCTTACGAGAAATTGCCGAAGAAAGCGGCTTCCGACACCTGCGCCTGCTGGCCGACCTCGGCACGCAGCGGGTAGTCTTCCCCTATCAGGGGCGGACATGGGCGCGAGAAGAGCACTACTTCCTCTTCCTGCGGGAAGGCCCCCCCGCGCCCGACCTGCCCCCTGAAGGGCAATTCGTGCCCCGCTGGGTTTCATGGGAAGACGCCGAGCGTTTGCTCACCTTTGAAGCCGAGCAGGAATGGGTGCGCCGCGCCCGCGCCGCCTGGGCCCGCCACCTGAAGCCTGATACCTGACCCCCGAC
>CAYYRG010000004.1:13512-15049 GCA_964474015.1 uncultured Anaerolineaceae bacterium
TGCATCCTGCATCTTGCATCTTGCACCCTGATTCCCGGAGGAAGCCCCATGCCCGTCAAACACGCCAACGAAGTTCCCTACCAACCCGTCAGCGCCGGCAAAGACACCAGCATTCAAATTTTGATTTCCCCCGAAGAAGGCCCGCATTTCGCCATGCGGCGCTTCACCATGAAGCCCGGCGGCGGCATGCCCCGCCACACCAATGCCGTGGAACATGAACAGTACGTCCTTCAGGGGCACGCCCGCATCACCTTAGGCGACGAAACCTACGAAGTGCAGGCTGGCGACGTGGTTTTCATCCCCGCCGGGGTGCCGCATTCCTACGAAAACATCGGCGACGAAGATTTCGTCTTCCTGTGCCTGGTACCTAACCTGCCCGACGAAATCCAAGTTTTGGAGTAAAATTTGCCCCTGTTGCCAGCACAACCGGCGATGGGGCCCGCCGCAATTGCCGCACAGGCTGATGGCCCCTACCGATACCCCTTTTGGACGGAGGCTCGGTATGGAACGGCCATCCCTTTTGCTGTTCATCGGCATCGGCGGCTTCTTCGGCGCGGCCATGCGCTATCTGGTCGGCGGATGGGTGCAAGACTGGTCGCGCAGCATCAGTTTCCCCTACGGCACGGTGGCGGTCAACCTGTTAGGGGCCTTTCTGTTAGGCTTCCTGTTCTACCTCGGCGAAAGTCGCCGCCTCTTTTCCCCCGAAGCGCGCGCCCTGCTGTTCATCGGCTTCCTGGGGGCATTCACCACGTTCTCGACGTTCGAACTGGAAAGCTTTGCGCTCTTCCACAAGGGGGAAACCCTCGCCGGCTGGCTCTACCTCGGCGGGCAGGTTTTTCTTGGCTTCCTGGCCGTCTGGCTGGGACGCATCGCGGCGCTCAGTTTATGGAGGTAAACCATGAAACTCCCTGAAGAAGGCGCGTTGCTCCGCATCTTCATCGGCGAAGACGACCGCTACGACCACAAACCCCTGTACGAATGGCTGGTACTCCAGGCTCGGGAAGCAGGGCTGGCGGGGGCGACGGTGTTGCGGGGCATTATGGGGTTTGGCTCCAGCAGCCGCCGCATCCACACATCCTCGCTGTTGCGTCTGTCGGAAGACCTGCCTATCGTGGTAGAAATCGTGGACACCGAAGAGCGCCTGGAAGCCTTCCTCGACCGCGTGGCTGACGCCATTCGGGAAGGGCTGATCACGATGGAAAAAGCGCGCGTCAAACTTTATCGCGGCCGCAAAACCAGCGCTTCCGACTAACAGGCGGCTGCGCGTCCGGCAGCCGCCAGCCACGCCCGTGGCTCGGCAGCACCCCCAGCAGTGAGCCTTCGCCTGGTAACATTCGAATTGACAAAACCCGCCCGGTCGCGGTATGCTTAGGGCGTCCCCGAGTGGGTCCGGCGCGGCAACGCCCTCCGAACCGGGTCAGGTCCGAGAGGAAGCAGCCCTAAGGAGGTTCCGTTGGGTGCCGCCGGGTCGCCTGCTCGGGGGCTTTCGTTAAACACCCAGCGCCCTCTCCGGTTGAGAGGGCGCTGTTGCGTTTTC
>CAYYRG010000004.1:15149-24649 GCA_964474015.1 uncultured Anaerolineaceae bacterium
GTGGGCTGCCCGTGGTGCTCGCCTTCACCGTTGCCACCTTCGTTCTGAGCTCCCATCAGGTTGATGACTTTGGCGTTCAGGGTGCCGTCGCTCTCGACCTCGGCGACCACCATCACCTGGTCACCCGTCGCAATCTGGCCGTGGATTTTCGTGTCTTCGGTGATGTTGAGGGTACGCCCGGCCACCACCCACTGGTTTTCATTCTGCGCTTCCACAGCGCCCTGGAAAGTGAGCACCTGCTTCATCTCACCTTGATGCTCTTCCTGGCCGGTTTCTTGAGTGATGACCTTGGCCTGCACGACCGTGGCCTGGCCATTGGGGTCAATGTAGCCGTGCACCTCGACCATATCGCCAACTTTCACATCGCCTTTCACTTTGGCATCGTCGGGCACGACGAGGGTTTGGCCATTCACGACCCAGGTGTTGCCGTCGATGCTTTCGACCGTACCTTCCAGTTTGAAGATTTCGCCTGCAGCGTACTCACCGGCACCCATCGCTTCACCGGCATGTTGTTCGGCCTGTTTGGTGGCCTCTTCACCCTGCCGCTCGCCTTGCTGAGCAGCCTCACCAGCCTGATGCTGCATCTCACCGGCTTTTTCTTCGCCTTGCTTTTCGGCCTTTTCGGCCTGCGCGGCGTGTTGCTCGGCTTCGGTGTAGGCTTCCATGGCCCGCATCCTGGCTTCTTCGGTGTGCTGCAAAGCCTCTTGCAATGCCTGCTTGCTGTGCTCATCAGCGTGAGCCGCGGCTTGTTGCAACATCTGGGCAGCGACATCGGTCATGACAGCCACCCGTGCGGCCGCATCGGCCTGGCCGCGCTGCGCCATTTGCTCAGCAATCTTCTCAGCCGCCTGCAGGTGCTCGGCCAGGTTCTGGGCAACCTGCGGAATCATGTCGGTGCGGCCTTCTTCCGCCAGCGTTTGAATCTCGGCCACGCGCTCCTGCGCAAATTCCAGGTGCAGTTCGGCCTTCGCTTGCGGATTGGTGGTGACCATCAGTTCGGCTTGTTCCACCACCTCTTTCACGGGATACAAAGTATCCCCAGGCAATGCGTCCTGCGACGCGTAGGCTGCGGCTGCGCCGCCGCCAAAGATGACACTGATTGCCATCAGAGCTGCTACTAAAATGTTGACCATTTTCAGGCCCTCCTTTCGCAATTGGGGTTTTGGCTGAATCCACTTCTTGAGACGCCAAAACAGCCCAGAGGATACGGCCTGAGCGGGCAATTTTTCAGGTTTCATTTCCGCCGCCATTTGCAGAAACCGGGCGCGCCCCTCCGCTGCCCGCCGCGGGTCGCGCGGGGGAACCTCTCGCAGGGCTTCCAGTTGTTTCCGCAGGCGGGGATCCATTTCACTCATGGGGTTCCTCCTCCAAAATCCTTCGCAAGGCAGCCAGGGCTCGGTGTTGCAAGGCTTTGATTGCGCCAACCGGCTTCTGCATCACCTCAGCCACTTCTTTGAGCGACCACTCTTCCAAAAACCGGAGCACAATCACCTGGCGCTGTTCCGGGGTCAGCAGCCGCAACGCGGCTCGCACCCGCTGTTGTTCTTCCTGTAAAAGCACCTGGCTGCTCAACGTTGGATCATCGCTGCTCAAAGCATGCGCCATGTCATCGACATCCACTTCGGGCGGCGGCTGGCGACGATAGTAATCGGTGATCCAATTGTGCGCCACCCGATACAAATACGCTTTGAGATGCGTCTTCGGCCCGCCGCCATTACGCAGTGCCTGCAAAAAGCGGGCGAAGGTTTCGGCCACGCATTCCTCGGCAAGCTCCTGATCTCCCAAAAAACGCATGGCATAGCGATATAACAGCGGGCTATAAGCATCATAGATGGCAGCCAGGGCGTCCATATCCCATGCACGCGCTGCTGCCAGCCATTGAGCCTCATTGTTTGCAGCCATAGGCCTTCCTACTCTCTATGACGCCCCAGAAGGGCAAAGGATACGGCTAACCTGAAGGTACGATGAGTACAAAACGATAGGGATCCTGCGGGTCATAGCGAATCACCCGCCGGTGGGGGAAAGCCGCCCGCACCCGGGCATCGGCGCGCGGGCCGCGGCTCCACGCGAAAATGAAAGGCGTTGTCAGCCAGGGGTCTTCCAGCGTCAGTAGCGCGCCGTAAGGCATCCACTGCACGGTATGGACAAAAACCACCGCGGGGGTAAGCGCCTGGGCTTCCGGTGTCAGGAAAGGCGCCAGTCGTTCGCGGCTAATACCGTAAAGGCCGTGCATCATTTGCAGGCGAGGCGGCAAATACCACCGGGCGTTGGCAATCACCAGCAAGGCCAACAACCCGGCCACCACCGCCCCCCGCAGGAAAGCCCCCCGGCCGCGCCGCGCCCCCGACGAAGACGCCTTCCCCCGCTTGAACGGCCAACCCGCCAGGCAGAAAACGCCGACCGCCGTCAGCAAGGTCAGGCTATACAACCCTTCGTAATAATATCGCGGGCCGAACAACCAGGCCCCCACCCAATACGCCAGATACACCACCACCAGGGCAGGAAACACCGCCAGCACCGGCCAGGCCAGTGCATCTCGCCGCACGGCCCAGAGGCCAAAAGGCAAGAAAAGCCACGACCACCGCCCCCACCCGAACAAATCGCCCATGCCCACCTGCAGGCTGAAACGAGTGTTGACCCACGCCATGTGAAGCGTGTGACCATACCGCCCATGCCCCGGCCCAAAGCCGATTTTATCGTAAGGCCACCAGAGGGTGTAAGGGTTTCGCCAGGGGTCACCGGTGAGTTCCCATTGCCAGACGAAATGCCACGCGGCCACGGTTGCCGCCACCGCGCCGACAACCAACACGGCCTTTCGCTGCCGGGGCGTGCCGCGCCCCAGCAGCCAGAGGCCGTGAAAAGCAAACGGCAGCGCCACGCCCACCGCCGTCCACGGGCGGGTCAATGCCAGCGCCCCCAAAGTCGCCCCCGCCAGCCAGGGCAGGAATGCAGGGAACGGCGGGGCATCGCCTCGCGCCAGCCGCACCCACAAAAGCGCAAAAGCCGCGCTCAGCGCCAACCCCAACGGGTGCGAAAGCAGCGAACCGCTATTGAGCCAGAAAAAAGGCGAGGTGAGCGTCAGCGCAGCAGCCAGCACGCCGACTTCGGGCCGCCAAAGCGCCTCGCCCAGCCGAAAGGTCAGCCACACGGCCAGCCCGGCCAGCAAAGCATTCGCGCCCGCGGCGCAGCCCAACCGCATCGCCAGCCCCAGCACTACCGGCCACCCCAGGGGATATTTACCAAACCGCCGCCCGTGCCAATCGACCACAAAAGGCACCAGGAAACTTTGAGGGTCGCCCGGCGGGCTGGGCACGGTCAGTTGGCCGTGCGCCGCCACCTCGGCCTGCCACCAATAGGCAATTTCGTCTTCCAGATGGGGAAGGCGCTCGTACACGTGCGCTGAAACCCACAGCGAGCCGGCGACGGCCAATACGCTGAGCAACAACGCCGCGGCTTCCCAGCGGTAGCGAGCCAGAAAACGCCTCACGAAGCTCAGAAACACCATCTCATGCCTTACATCCCCAGGGCGTCACGCACCCACCGCCCGCAGCGCGTCCAACACGGCAGCGTGCAGCACGCCATTGGTCGCTACCACGCCACGGTTGGCTTCTAACCGACGGCCGCGGCTGAAATCGAGCGGGCGGCCTTCCAGGTCGGTGACCGTGCCGCCGGCTTCCTGCACCACCAGCGCGCCGGCAGCCTGATCCCAAATTTTCTCGCGATAATCGGGGCGGTCGGCAGTAGGCAGGCGCAAATACACCTCCGCACCGCCAGCGGCGAGGACGGCGTACTTGGCCTGGCTATCCATCCGCACGGGCTCGGCGGCGCCTCCCAAAGCCCGCATCACGGCTTCGATTTGCGCCCCGTTGGTATGGGCATCTTCGAAGGAACGCAGCACACGCGCCCGGGTCGGGTCGGCTTCCCCGGAAACCCGCAAACGCCGCCAGGTCTCGGGGGCCTCCAAAGCCCCCAGCCAGGCCCCGCCGCCACGCACCGCCACGGCCAGACAACCGCCCGGCGCGCCTTCCAGCGAAAGTTCGGGGCAGGCCAGCACCCCCACCTGCACCTCACCGCCTTCCACCAGGGCAAAGGCCACCGCATACTGGCCGCCCCGCAGGAAGCCTTTGGTGCCGTCGATGGGGTCGAGCACCCAGAAACGCCCCCGGGCAGGGGCTGCGCCGCGGTCAATCCACCCCAGCACCGCCTCGTCATCCACACCAGGCCGCACGGTGCGGACATATTCGGCCACCCTGGCCGCCACGGCGGCATGGTCGGGCGAGCGCAGGGCCGCCGCGGCTTCTTCGGCCACCAGCGCCTCACCGGGGAAGGCTTCCCCCAGCATCGCGGCCACCACCGCCTGGGCAGCAAAGTCGGCCACGGTAACCGGCGAACGGTCAGATTTGGCAAAGGCGTCGGCGGCCAGGTCGCGCTGAATGCGGCGCACCAGCAACCCCGCCTGCCGCGCTGCAGCGGCTGCAAAACAAGCCTCTTCCCGCCGTGGTTGCAGCGGGAAGGCTTTACAAAAAAGCGTGGCGTCGTTCAAGGCATCCTCCTCGGCCGGCGCGGCTGGCTCATGGCTCTGCCGTCAGAATCACGCGCGCTGGCGCGCCTTCGCTGCCCACCAGTTTGAGCGGCAAACAGTAAAGCGTATAAGCGCCCGCAGGGACACCCGAAAGGTCAAGGGTCTCAATGACCACCACGCCCGCCCCCAGCAAAGCGCGGTGGGTGGGCACCGGATCGTCGTAAGGGGCAATGGAAAGGTAGTCAATGCCCACCAGCCGCACGCCGCGGGCCACCAGATATTCTGCCGCGTCGGCAGTGAGCGCGCTGAAATCGGGGTGGAAAGCCGCATCGCCCTGCGCCCACCAGGCCGAGTTGCGGGTTTTGAACAGCAGGCGCTCGGCATCGGCAGGCAGATGAGCGGCTTCCAGCGCCGCGGCGGTAATGTGGCCTTCCAGCGCCGTCAGGTCAACAACATACGCCTTTCCTACCAGGGCATCCAACGGCAGGCGTTCCACCGTCGCCCCGTTGGCAAGAAAATGGTAAGGCGCATCGACATGCGTTCCCAGGTGCACACACGCTGCCAGCCGCGAGACATTGGCATCGTTGCCGTCTTCCATTTTGAGGAAGCGTTCCAGCACCGGCTCAGGGTCGCCCGGCCAAACCGGCATGTGGCCGGGGGCAATGGGGATGGTGACATCGTAGATTTTGGACATAGGTCAAAGGTAGTCGGGTAGTCAAGTAGTCGGGTGGTCGGGGGTCAATCGACGAAGCGGTATTTGAGCAGCGTCCACAAGGCAATGAAGCCGTCGTGGGCTTTGATTTTCTTGCCTTCGGTGTAATCGCGCGGATTGAAGGCAATCGGCACCTCGAAAATGCGGTAGCCGCGCTTGAGCACCTTGGCGGTGAATTCCGGCTCGAAATCGAAACTGCGGGCATGCAGGGGCATGTCGGCCACCACCTCGCGCTTGAATACCTTGTAGCCGGTTTCCATGTCGGAAAGGATGGTGTTGTAAAGGATGTTGGTGATCAGCGTGAGGATTTTGTTCGCCACCATGTTCCAAAAAAGAATAGGCCGCCGCGGCGCGCCGAGGAAACGCGAACCATAGACCACATCGGCCTTGCCCTCGTAGATCGGCTGCAGCAGTTGAGGGTAGTGGCGGGGGTCGTATTCCAGGTCGGCGTCTTGAATGATGATCAAATCGCCGGTCGCATGCTGGAAGCCAGTGCGCAGCGCCGCGCCCTTGCCCTGGTTCTTTTCGTGGTAGAAGACCTTGAGGTGGGGAATTTCGCCGCTGGCTTCCAGTTCCCGCAAAATGTCGCGGGTGCGGTCGGTCGAGCCGTCATCGACCACAATGATTTCGGTGGGAATAGCAGTCGCCGCCACCTGCTGCAAGATGTCGCGAATGGTCTCTTCCTCGTTGTAGGCCGGGATGACCACGGTCACGGTGTAGTTGGGTTGCGTTTCAGCCATAGAACTCCTCGAGAACCTCGTTGGGAATCAGCCCAAAGCCGCGCGCACCGTGGTATAGAGGGTTTCGGCGCGCAGGTCGGCTAAGGTGCGGCAAGGGGCTTTGAGATGTTCGGCCAGGGCACGGGCGTAACCCTGGTCGAATTCGGCAACCTCCATGTTGAGCACCAGGCTCTGAATGCCCTCCGCGGCTATCTGGTCGGCGAGGGCATAGGCTTCTTCCAGCGGCGGCACCTCGGGGTTGATGGCGACATTGGCCGCGCCGTCGGTGAGCACAATCAGCAGTGGGCGGACGTCGGGATGCGCCACTTTTTCGCGCCGCAACACCTCATAGGCCAGCAACAGCCCTGCCGAAAGGGGCGTCTTCCCGCCGATGGGGATGTTGCGCAACGCCCGCGAGGCCAAATCCACCGAATGGGTGGGCGGCAACACTAAGGTCGCGCGGTTTTTCTGGAACACGATCAGCCCCACCCGGTCGCGGTGCTGATAGGCATCGGTCAGCAGCGAGAAAATCGCGCCTTTGGTCGCCGCCATACGCTCGGCCACCGCCATCGACCACGACGCATCGACCACAAAGAGGATGAGGTTGGCGGCCTTGCGGACGCGCACCTTTTCGCGCAGGTCGTGGGGCTTGAGGATGAGCGCGGGGGCACCTGCGGGCGCATGGGCGCGGCGTTCTTGCTGATAGGGAGCCGCGGCGCGCACGGTGGCATCAAAAGCCAGGTCGGTCACCTTACCGCGCGGCACCCTGGCGCGGATGTAGCGCCCGCTTTTGCGGTCGGTGAGGGTTTGCGACCGTCGCCCGCTCTGGCGGCGAGTGCGGGCGTCTTGCGGCGTGGCGAGTTGCTGGGGCGTGAACGCCGTCGGGGTGAGACCGCTGCGCTGGCCGCCTTCCCACCAACGCCCGTCGCCGGTCTGAAAGACCTCTTGCGGCGCGGCGCGCAGGCTATCGGCGGCGGCCGGCTGCGCCCCCGCGTCGGACGTCACGCCCCGAGCACTTTTTTTGCCTTTTCGGCCTCCTGCCGGTGCCGGTGGGGCGTGGTCGAAGGCTGACTCTCGCGCTGGCCGACCAGTTCGTTTAGCCGCTCTTGCAACTCGGCAAAACTGACTTCACTCTGGCCGAGCGGCGTGCGCTTGAGACGGTGGGGCAGCGCCAGTTCCGCCGCCAGCATGATGTCGTCGGTGGTGATGGCCGTGCGGCCTTCATAAGCCGCGTGGGCGCGCGCCGCCTTGAGAATGACCATGTCGGCGCGGTGGCCATCCACACCCAGGGAAGCCGTAAAGGTAGCAATGGTCAGCAGGTCACGGCTGGTGTAACGCACTTCGGGCAGCACCTCGCGCGCCCGCGCGATGCGCTCCGCAAGCGCCTGCTCATGGGGCTGCCATGCTTCTCGGAAGGCCTGCGGCGAGGCTTCGAAAGCGATATTGCGCTCGATGATCTCTACCCGCTGGGCCGGATCGGCCACGCCGCGAATATCCACCGCCAGGGCAAAACGGTCGAGCAACTGCGGGCGCAAGTCGCCCTCTTCGGGGTTCATCGTCCCCACCAGGATGAAGCGCGCCGGATGCCAGAAAGAAATGCCCTCGCGCTCTACGATGTTGACGCCCATCGCGGCCGCGTCGAGCAACAAATCGACCACGTGGTCATCCAGCAGGTTGACCTCGTCAATATAGAGCATGCCGCGGTTGGCCGCGGCCAGCACCCCGGGCTCGAAATGGCGCTCGCCGTGCTGGATGGCGCGCTCGATATCCAGCGTACCCACCACACGGTCTTCGGTGGCCGAAACCGGCAGGTTGACGAAAGGCACCGCCTTCCATTCCCAGGTGTGCTGCAAGTCTTCCCCGGCCGCGGCGCGCGCCTGGCACTCGGTGCACCAGGTTTCCGGCTGGTCGGGGTCGCAGCCAAAGCGGCAGCCTTTCACCACCTTGACCTGGGGTAACAACGCAGCCAGGGCGCGCGCAGCCGTCGATTTGGCCGTGCCGCGCTCACCGCGAATCAGCACGCCCCCAATCCGCTGGTCAATGGCATTCAAAATCAGGGCGCGCTTCATGCGTTCCTGATTGACAATCGCCGTAAAAGGAAAAATCACCGTCACAGCACATCCTTTGAGCAAAAAATAGAATCAATCGCACCGCACCTCTGCCGTGCCGTGCTTCCGCAGTTATACCACAAAGGTTGCCAACTTTTCTCATCACCTGTTATAATTACCCCATCTTTCAACAACGGAGTTGGTCTTATGGAATGGAATGAAGCCCCTACGGGGCAGGAGGTTGCACCTGAACCCACAGCACCAGAAGCCCACGAAGAAGAACCCCAAATGACCATGGAAGACCTTCTGGAGGCAGAAGGCTTTTCCCTGGAGTTTCCCAAGACGGGGGAAATTCGCACCGGCGTCATCACCAGCATCACCGACAACGAAGTGCTGGTCGGCATCGGCGCCAAATCCGAAGGCGTGATTCCCAAACGAGACCTGGAACGCTTGAGCGAAGAAGAAAGCGCGGCGATCCAAATTGGGAACGAGATTTCGGTCTACGTGGTTTCGGTCGATAGCGACGGGACGGCCAAGTTGTCGTACACCCGCGCTCTGGAAGCCAAAGACTGGGACGAAGCCGAACGGATGCGCGACAACAAGGAAACCTTCCACGGCACCGTTGCCGGGGTCAACAAAGGCGGTTTGGTCGTGCGCTTCGGGCGGTTGCGCGGCTTCATTCCTGCTTCGCAAGTCAGCCGTGAACGGCGGCTTTCGGTGGGCGGCGGACGCCCCGACAAAGACCTGGAAGCCTGGAAAGCCCTCATCGGGCAACCCATTGCCGTCCGGGTCATAGAGGTGGACCGCGAGCGTCGTCGGCTCATCCTCTCGGAGCGCGCCGCAGCCCGCGAATCGCGCGAAGTGCTCAAAGAGCAACTGCTGGAAACCCTGCAGGTGGGCGACGTGCGCACCGGCCGGGTCACCAGCCTGACCAACTTCGGCGCGTTCGTCAACATCGACGGCGCAGATGGCCTGGTGCACCTCTCCGAAATTTCGTGGGAGCGCGTCGGCAAGGCCAGCGATGTGCTCAAGGTGGGGCAGGAAGTCACCGTCAAGGTCATCGAAGTGGACCGCGAGCGCAAACGCATCGGCCTTTCCATCCGCCAATTGCAGGAAGACCCCTGGAAACAGAAGACCAGGGGCCTGCGCGAAGGCATGTTGGTCAACGCGGTCATCACCCGCCTGGAAAAATTCGGGGCTTTTGCCCGTCTGGAAAACGGCCTCGAAGGGTTGATTCACATTTCCGAACTCAGCACCCAGCACGTCGAGCATCCGCGTGAGGTCGTGCACGAAGGCGACGAGGTGACCCTGCGCATCGTGCGCATCGATCCCGAACGCCGCCGCATCGGGCTGAGCCTGAAGAAAGTGGACTCCCTCGCCTACGCCGACCTCGACCTGCGCCTGGCCATGGAAGAAGCCGAAGAGGTGCTGGAGGGCATCTTGCAGGAAGGCGAAGCCGCCGAAGCCGAGGCTTCCGAAGCCCCGGCAGAAGAAGCCGC